>JAEUJK010000303.1 GCA_016794735.1 Gemmatimonadota bacterium
ATTCTGCCAGACCACCTTGCCCTGCGCGTCCTCGATGCGCGTGATGAACCGCGCCTCGACGCGTGCCCCCAGGTTGGCAAAGGTCGCGTACGCGGCGACGAGGTCGAGCGGCTGCACGACCGACGCGCCAATCGCACTGGACGGATAAGGCGCGATCGGTGACGTGATCCCGAGGGCCCGCGCAGTCGCGATCACCGAGTCCATCCCCAGCTGCTGCGCCAGGGTCACGGCCACCGGATTTCGCGAACGCGTGAGCGCTTCGCGCATCGTCACGAGGCCGAGGAATTCCCCGTCGGAGTTCTTGGGGCGGTAGATGGTGCGATTGGACAGCGGGATCGCGATCGCCGTGTCACCCACGATGGTGTTGGCCGCCAGGCTCTCGGCGATCGCCGTGGCGTAGACGAAGGGCTTGAAGGCCGACCCCGGCTGCCGCATGCCATTCACGGCGCGATTGAACGACGAGGTGGCGTAGTTGCGCCCGCCCACGAGCGCGCGCACGTCACCCGTGAACGGGTCCATCGCCACCACCAGTCCCTGCAGCGTACGGTTGGAGTCGCGGGCGGCGGCCCCGGCACGTGGCAGCGCGTATCCCGGACGCGCCTCGACGGCACGCGTCCCTTCGTCGAGCGCATCCACCGCCGCGCGCTGCAGGGTGGGATCGAGTGTGGTGTAGATCCGGTGGGGACCGCTCGACACCGCCGGGTAGAAGCGGGCCGCCTGGACCCGCACCACGTCCACGTACCACGGCGCCTGCGCCGTGAAGCCCTCGTCGGTGACGGTCACCAGCGGCTCGGCCTGCGCGCGGGTTGCCTCGGCGCGCGTGATGTATCCCTGCTGCGCCATCAGGGCGAGCACCGTGTTCCGGCGCTCCTTGTTGCGCTCCGGGCGACGCACCGGGTCGTAGATCGCCGGTCCCTTGGGCATCGCGGCCAGCGACGCTGCCTCGGCGAGGGTGAGGCGCGCGGCGGGCTTCCCGAAGTAGTGACGCGCCGCGCTTTCTATTCCATAGTAGCGGCGACCGAAGTGCAGCTGGTTGAGGAACGCCTCGAGGATCTGATCCTTGGAGTAGTGCCGCTCCATTTCCCGCGCCGCCTGCTGCTCACGCAGCTTGCGACCGATCGACCGGTCGGTCCGGTCGATGAGGTCGGGGTGCATGTTCCCGACGAGGAGCTGGGTGATGGTGCTCGCGCCGCGCGGGCGCCCACGGGCGGCGTCCTTGATGGCAGCGGCCACGCCCACCAGGTCCACGCCATCATGCTGGTAGAAGCGCTGGTCTTCGACGGCAATGAACGCCTGCGGGACGTACTTCGGCAGCGACTTGAGCGACACCACCGTGCGCCACTGCGTGCCTACTTCCCCGATGTAGGATCCGTCACGCGCCAGGACCACCGACGACTGCGCGGGTGGGACGATCCGCCAGGCCTCGTTGGTGACCTGCGTCACCGGTTGTTGCGCCCCCAGGGGGGCCGCAAGCACGAGCAGCGCCGCCCACACGGGGAGCTGGCGCCGCGTGCCTAACGCGACTCGCCGTAACGGAATGTGT
>JAEUJK010000891.1 GCA_016794735.1 Gemmatimonadota bacterium
AGCGTACGCTCGCGTCTGCTGGCTGGCGCCTGCCGTCCCCCTCACCTGATTCCCCTTGGCTCACACCATCTTCGCGCGGAAGTCGGTCGCTGATTGCGAAGCCGACGTCACGCACGGTACCGGACTCAAGCGATCCCTCACGAAGTGGCACCTCACCGCGCTCGGCGTGGGGGCGACGATCGGCGCCGGGATCTTCGCGACCACCGGCACGGCCATCGTCGGTGACGCTGCCCGCCCGGGAGCGGGCCCGGCGATCATCTTCTCGTTCCTCCTCACCGCGGTGGCCTGCGGGTTCGCGGCGCTGTGTTACGCCGAGTTCGCCGCGATGGTGCCGATCGCCGGGTCGGCGTACACCTACTCGTATGCCGCGTTAGGCGAGCTGGTCGCCTGGATCATCGGGTGGGACCTGATCGTCGAGTACGCCGTGGGGAACATCGGCGTCGCCATCGGCTGGTCGGGACACTTCCGCGAGCTGATATCCCACCTCGGGTTGAACATGCCGGCGTGGCTCAGCACGGATTACCGCAGCGCGCACGACGCCTTCAACGCCGTGGCGGCCGGGGCGACGGATGCCCCGACGCAGTTCCTGGCCTCCGCGTGGACCGGAGCGCCGCACCTGGCCGGGCTGCCGCTGATCGTGAACCTGCCAGCGGCGCTCGTGGTCTTCCTGATGACGATCATCCTCGTCCGTGGCGTGCGCGAGTCGGCCAACTTCAACAACGCGATGGTGCTGCTGAAGGTCGGGATCATCCTGTTCTTCATTGCGGTCGGTGTGTTCCTCATCAACCCGTCCAACTGGACGAACCCGGCCGATGGCGGCTTTGCGCCCAACGGCTTTGCCGGGGTATCTGCGGCCGCGGCGATCATCTTCTTCGCGTACATCGGGTTCGACGCCGTGTCCACCGCGGCAGAAGAGGCGGAGAACCCCGCGCGCGACATGCCCTTCGGCATCATCATGTCGCTGGTCATCTGCACGGTGCTCTACATCATCCTCTCGGCGGTCCTCACCGGGATGGCACCGTGGAAGCAGCTGGGCACGGCCGAGCCGATGATCACGGCGCTGCAGTTCGCCAACGGTCCGGCGATCCTGTTGAACGCGTCCCGCTTCATCATCGCGTTGGGTGCGGTGATTGCGATGGGGTCGGTGCTGCTCGTCTTCCAGATGGGGCAGCCGCGCATCTTCTTCTCGATGGCGCGCGATGGGTTGCTCCCGCCGTTCATGGCCAAGGTACATCCGCGATTCCGCACGCCGTGGGTCGGCACGATCATCACCGGGACCTTCGTCGCCACCTTCGCGGCGTTTGCCAATATCGCCGAGGTCGTGGACCTCACGAACATCGGCACCTTGTTCGCGTTCGTGCTCGTGTCGATTGGCGTGATCATCCTGCGCGTGCGTGAGCCGGACCGTCCGCGGCCGTTCCGCGTGCCGGGAGCGCCGTTCACGCCGCTGATCTCGGTGGCGGCCTGCCTCTACCTCATGTTGCAGCTGCCGACGGTCACCTGGATCCGCTTCGGGATCTGGCTGGCCGTGGGATTGGTCGTGTACTTCCTGTACGGGTACCGCAACTCGGTGCTGCGTACCGGTCGACGCGTTGTGGTCGACACGCTGCCCTGACGCCACGCCACCATGCACCTCGCGGAAGAAGTCGAGATTGTCAGCGTCACCGGTGGGGCGCTGCTCGACGACGCCCGGGCGCTCGTGCTCGCGTACGGCGCCTGGGTCGGAAGCCACGAGGGGTTCGAGGGAGCACTCGAGGCGCAGGGCTTCGAGGCCGAGGTGGCGTCGCTGCCCGGTGACTACGCACCGCCGGGTGGTCGACTCTTCGTTGCCCTGGTGAATGGCCAGGCCGGCGGCACGGTGTCCCTGCGCACCCTCGAGCCCGGGGTTGGCGAGATAAAGCGGCTCTTCGTGGCTCCGGGGTATCGAGGGATGTCACTCGGCAACCGCCTGCTCGATGCCCTCGTAGACGAAGCGCAGCACATGGGGCTCACCAGGCTTCGGCTGGACACGCTGCCCTTCATGCAGACCGCGGCGCGCCAGTATCGTCGGATGGGGTTCGTCGAACGCGACCCGTACACCAAGGTGCACCTGCCCGGGGCGCGGTACTTCGAGCTGACCCTGACAACCGACGAAGAGGCACCGGTCCTGGAGACCTACCGCCCCGGCTACGCCGAGGCGTTCGCGCGGCTCAATCGCGCATGGCTGGAGGAGTACTTCCGCGTCGAGCCCAAGGACGAGGCGGTGTTCAACGACGTGGAGGGGCAGGTGATCGCTCCCGGTGGCGAGATCTTCTTCATTCGCGTCGGGAAGGAACTCGTCGGGTCGTGTGCGGTGATGCGGCACGCGCCGGGTGAGTACGAACTGTCGAAGATGGCCGTGGACGCGGCGTGGCGTGGTCGCGGCTTTGGTGAGTGGCTCGTGCGCGAGGCCATCACGTTTGCGCGGTCGAAGCAGGCCACGCGCCTCTACCTGCTCAGTGACGAGATCCTCAGGGATGCGCTGCGCCTGTATGAGCGGGCCGGCTTTGTGCGCGTTCCGTTCCCCGGGGCCACCGGGTACCAGCGTGGGGACGTGATGATGGAGTACCCGCTGGGGTAGGACGACCCCGTCAGCGCGCGGCGCTTGCCTTGATGCGTGCGCGCTCCTGGAGGACCGCCACGACGCCGGGGATGATCGACACGATGATGATCCCGATGATCACGAGCGAGAAGTTGTCCTTCACGATCGGCAGGTTGCCGAAGAAGTAGCCGGCGAGGAGCATCGACGAGACCCACGTGATCCCGCCCGTGACGTTCCACATCGCGAACCGCGCGTAGGACATCGTTCCCGCGCCAGCGACAAACGGCGCAAAGGTGCGGATGATCGGGATGAAGCGCGCGAGGAACACCGTCTTGCCGCCGTGGCGCGTGAAGAACTCGTGCGTGCGCTCGATGTGCTCCTTCTTCACGAACGGCAACTTCCCGGCGGCGGCGCGGCTCCCGAAGACCGTGCCGGTCCAGTAGTTGACGGCATCACCGGCGATGGCGCAGACGATCAGCAGGCCGAGCAGGACCCACACGTTCATGACGCCGGTCGCGGCGGCGAGCGCCCCGGTGGCAAAGAGGAGGGAATCGCCAGGCAGGAACGGGGTGATAACCAGCCCGGTCTCGGCGAAGATGATCAGCGCGAGGACGACGTACGTCCACGGGCCCGCCCATGCGACGAGGGCCGCCAGGTGTGCGTCGAGGTGCAGGACGTAATCGATGGCGGTGCGCAGCAATTCCATGGTGTGTGACTCAGGTCGTTGGGGCGGCCCGCATCGCGCGAAGGGCGGCCCCGACCGCGCCGCGGACCGGCACCACTTCCTCGTCCCGCAGCACGGCGCCGGGGAGGGCCGTCTTGAGTCGCGCGTACATCCGCTTGCGGAGCAGGGAACCACGGACCATCAGGCCACCGCCTAACGCCATCGGGATCGCCACGCGCTCGTCGACGAACAACTGACGCGCCAGCGTGCGGGCGTGCAACACCAGTTCCTCCACCGCGAGGCTCACCAGCGAGTTGGCCCGCAGGTCGCCGGCCTGGGCCACCTGCAGCACGACCTTGGCCAGCGCCGCCAGCTCGGACGGCGACGCGTGGCTGGCCCACGGCACCAGCTCCGACACGTCGGCGCATTCCGTCGCCGTAAGGACCGCCCCCGTGAGGGCCGTCTCCATCTCGCGGCCATCGTACGCCGCCGTCACGACGCTGAGGGCGCGACGCCCGAGCCACAGGCCGCTCCCCTCGTCGCCGCACACCGGGCCCCAGCCGCCGCAGCGCGCCGTGGCACCCGTGGGGCCGCGCCCCCACGCAATCGATCCGGTTCCCGCGGTCACGAGGATCCCCGGTCCGGTGCCGAACGCGTCCTCGAGGCCGATGAGGGCGTCCGAATACACCACGACCTCGTCGGCGAGCCCGTGGGTCACGAGGGCCTGCGTGAGGGCCTCGCGTTCCGGCTCACGCCCGACGCCAGCCACACCCGCGCAGAGGACGCGCGGCGTGGCATCCTGCAGTCCGGCTTTGGCCATCGCCTCCCGCACGACGGTCGCGATCACGTCGGCCGACGCCTCGGCCTGGCCCGGCCGCACGGCGGAGCCATCACCCTGACTGGCG
>JAEUJK010000070.1 GCA_016794735.1 Gemmatimonadota bacterium
ATCACGCGCATTGGTCAGCGCGTAGGCCTCGCCGCCATCGGCGTGCATGAGCCACACCTGCGGCCGGGGGCCGTCGGTACCGTTGGCCGCGCCGCGTGCAGTGACAAACGAGATGTAGCGACCGTCGGGCGACCATTGCGGGGCCGACTCGCCGCGTTCGCCGAACGTGACCTGCCGGTTGCCGCTGCCGTCGGCGCGGATCATCCACACATGCGACCGCATGTCGTGCTGGTCGCCCTTGCTGGTGTCCCGTGCGGCCGGGTGCTCCCATGCACTGATCGTGTAGAGGATACGCGACCCATCGGGGGAGACCTGGACCGCCCCGACGTTCTTGAGGTCCATGATGTCGTCGATGGTGATCGGGCGCTGGGCCTCCAGGGTGGAAGCCAGGCAGGCAGCAGCGAGGAGCGTGGTGGCGAATCGCATGGCGGTCGTGGGAAGGACGTGCCCAATCATGGCGCAGGGGATACCGTGTCGGGAGGGGTTCACGCGGCATGGCGGATGAGACGCAGCTTGAGGTGCCCGCCACCGTGGTGGATGTTACCGCCATGCGACTCTCGATCCTTGCCGCGGTCCTCGGCGCCGCCGCACCACTCGGTGCCCAGGAGGCGGACCTCATCCTCCGCGGTGCCCGCATCTGGACCGGCGATTCCACCCGCGGATTTGCGCAGGCCGTCGCCATTCGTGGCGATCGGTTCCTCGCCGTCGGCACCAACGCGGAGGTTCTGCGTCATCGCACGTCGCGGACACGTGTCGTAGACCTCGGCGGGAAGTTCATGACGCCGGGCTTCATCGACGACCACACACACTTCAACCAGGCGGGTGCCCTCCTGATTGGGGCGAACCTGCTGGACGTGAGCACCGCCGCACCGTTCGCCTCACGCGTGAAGGCGGCCGTGGCCCGCATGAGTCCCGGCCAATGGCTCACGGGTGGTGACTGGGGCGCCTACGAGGACAACCCGGTCAACTCGACGGGCGCGCAGGCGGTCCCGGTGTCGCAGCGATTCTCCCCGGATCGGTCGATCATCGACTCGGTCAGTGGGTCGATCCCGATGTTGTTCAACCGATGGGACCGCAGTGCGTGGCTCGCGAACGGACTCGCGTTGGAGCGTGCGGGGTTGTCGTGCGCGCAGCCCGTGCGAGGGCTGGAGTGTGTGGGCGGGCGCGCGACCGGTCGCGTTGCTGATGACGCGCTCACCCGCGTGCGGGCGGCCGTGGCGCCCAAGACCTTCGACCAGCGCCTGCGCGAGGCGCGCGCGGCAATGACGCACCTCGCCGAACTCGGCGTGACGTCGATCCACGACATCACGCCGCCGTTCCAGCTCCCGGTGTACACCGAACTCAAGCGTCGCGGCGAGTTGACCGTGCGGGTCTTCGCGCGCCCCACGCTCGACAAGTGGAACGAGATGACCTACGCCGGCATCACGCCGGGTTTCGGTGACGACTGGGTGCGCGTGCGCGCGTTGAAGGGGTTTGTCGACGGGATCCAGGGGAACTCCACCGCCCGGTTCTACGAGCCGCAGCTGCACAGCGGCAAGCGCGGTGAGTGGCGCGATTCCACGAACACGGCGGCGACCGATGGACCCGGGTCGGGGATGATGCCGGACGGCAACATGGAGCGCCTGCTCTTCGGGCTCGATTCCGCCGGGTGGTGGGCGAACGTCCACGCCATCGGCGACGAGGCGATCGACACCGTGCTCACGATCATGGAGAAGGTGATGCGGGTGAACGGCCCGAAGGAGCGGCGCTGGCGCATCATCCACTCGCAGGTGATTCGCAATGCGGCCGTGGCCCAGCGATACAAGCGCCTCGGCGTGATCGCCGAAGTGCAGCCGTATCACGCGATCGACGACATGCGCTGGATGGAGCAGCGCATCGGGGAGCGTGCGCGCTGGGCGTATGCGTTCAAGACCTTCCACGACGCGGGGGTGCCGCTGTTGTTCGGGTCGGACTGGCCGGGGACGAACGCGAGTTGGTACACGGCGAGCCCGATGACCATCCTCTACGCCGCGGTCACGAGACAAACCATGGATGGCAAGCCGGCCGGCGGCTGGTTCCCCGAGCAACGCCTCGACCTGGAGACGAGCCTGCGGAGTTACACGGTGAACAACGCGTGGGCCGAGGGGGAGGAGGCGAACAAGGGATCGATCGCGCCGGGGAAGCTGGCGGACCTCGTGGTGATCGACCGGGACCTGTT
>JAEUJK010000096.1 GCA_016794735.1 Gemmatimonadota bacterium
TGGACGGGAGCGCATGGCGTGAAAGTAGGGCGTTGGCGTGCCCGAGGTAACCGCTCGGGGACGAGCCGTCGATCAGGGCGGCAGGGTCACGCGACCGGTCGTTGGGCTGAAGCGGGATCCCGCCGGCAACACGTGCGTGACGATCCCCGTGCCGCCTAACATGGCGCCCGGCGGACCGAGCTTCGCCTGGCGTGCGTCGAAGATCATGACCGTGCTGGCGCCGTTGACGCGCCAATCGCCCTGCGGCTCAATGATCAGTGCGGTGGACTCGTCGATGCCGGCACCGAGCCGCACGGGTCCCTCGAGCACCAGCGAGAGCAGCCGGTTGTGGCGCTTGCGGCGCAGGAAGTGCTGGTCGATGATCGCCGTGGTGACGAGGTCGAGCCCGGGGGCAGTGATGACGTTCTGGCGATCGATCGTGATGAAGATGGCGCTCGAGTCATCGGGATAGCGGTCGCCGCCGCGTCGCTTCTCGTCGCCGGTGATCATCGGGGTGGACATGACCGCGGCACCGGCCGAGGTGCCACCGATCACCGCGCCCGCGGCATACCGGGCGTGGATCGCCGTGGCGAGGCGCGTCCCGACCAGGACGCCGGCAAGGCGTGTTTGGAGTCCGCCGCCGAACCAGATCCCCGTGGCGCCGTCGAGGAGTCGCGCGACGGAGTCCGTGTCGGCTTGGCGGTGATCCACCCACAGGTTCGTGGCGGTCGCCCCGAACCCGCGCAGCTGCTGCGCCTTCTCCTCGCCGCTCGTCTTTCCCTCGGCGCTGGCCATCGCCATGACGACGATGCGTGCCTTCCCCCGGCCGCCCGCGAGATCGACGAACTCCCGCACGAGCGCGTCGGGCTGCGGGCCACCACCCACGAGGTACAGGGTCCCCTGCGCCGGCAGGGCATGTGATGCGGTGAGCGCGACGACGGCCGCCGCGAGCCACCTAGCGAAGGAGAATCTGCGCGACATGCTCGAGGAGGGCGCGGGAGACGACGCGATCGGTCTGTTCGGTCACCGAGGCGGCGGCGGTCACGTCGTGGCTGGGAAAGTGATACGACCAGGTTCCCCAGAAGCCGGAGTGGCCCCAGCCGTCGACACCGCCTGCGCGCACGCCACTCAATCCGGCGGCGTACACCCGCGGCGCACCAGATGAACCCATCGTCGTGGTCATGGTGGTCAGCGTGGACGGCTGCTTGAACACCTGCCCCGTGAGGAGGGCACGCGTGAAGGTCGCCATGTCCATCGGCGTGGCGACGTACCCGCCACCACCGTACAGGTCCATGCTGGGATCGAAGGGGAAGGTGTCGAGCGTTCCCATGTACTGGTGTGCCTGCGGTCCCGCCGTCGCGGGCTTGGGCTCCAGCGACTCGAGCCAGGTGTCCTTGAGCTGCAATCGATCGAGCGCGAGGAGCGATCGCAGCGCGGGGGCGAGGGCGAGGCCGGTGACGTGTTCGACGATCTCGGCCAGCAGGATGTAGCCGGTGTCGGTGTAGTGGAAGACGGCGCCGGGCGCGCCGTAGGGGCTGCCCCATGCGACCGCCGAGTCGACCTGCTCCGAACGCGTCCATCGATGCGACGGCTTGGCTTGGACGACGGCGAAGTACCGCTCATCCATCGCGTAGTCGTAGATCCCGGCCGTGTGCGTGAGCAGGTGCCGGACGGTGATCTGGCCCACCGCGTAGCCGTCGCGTCGCAGGGCGTTGAGGTGCGCCGGGGCGACGTGGGCGGTGAGGCGGTCATCGAGGGAGAGTCGTCCCTCCTCGATGAGTCGCATGGCAGCCGCGGCCACGTAGGTCTTGGTGTTGCTGGCCACGCGGTGCGTGTGCGCGGGGGTCATCCGCTCGCCCGTGGCGCGATTGGCGATGCCGGCGGCACCGCGAAAGCGCAAGCAGCCCCCGCGGCCGATGACGGCGAGGGAGATCCCCGCGACGTTCGGGTGGGCGCGGGAGAGGGAATCGACGAGGGACTGCAGCCGCGCTCGCGTGCTGTCGAGCGCGGCCTGGGGC
>JAEUJK010000099.1 GCA_016794735.1 Gemmatimonadota bacterium
CCGGGCCATAACGCGACGTGAACAGGGCCGCGCCACGCAGGGCCCTCGGCGGATAGGCGTTGAGCCCTTCCAGCGGCAAGCGCACAGTGCCGGCGTGGACCTCGCCGTGCAACTCAAAGCGACCAAAGCGCACGCTGCCATCGGCAAGTGCGGCAACCTGCGACCTCGCGTCATCGATCGGCGGGCTGACCGAATCGGGTCGGGTGATCCCCTTCACCCATTCCCCACCCTCGATGTGCGTGCTGGTGACTTCACCCGTGCGCAGGTTGAAGAAGTCGGCGTTGATGCCGATGAGCGGAGACTGTCCACGTTCGCGCCATCGCGCCGCCATGGCATCCACGCGCTCGCGACCGAGGAAGGCACCCGTGGCCCGCATCGCGTCGAGCGAAACCGGGGCATCCAGGTCCACGCGGACCACATGAAGTGCCCACGGGCCACGTCGATCAACGATGCATTGATAGGTGACGCCGGTGGCGACGTGCCGGAGCCGCGAGGTGATCCCGCTGTCGGCCCGAATGGAGAGCGTATCCCCGGGACAGGAGGTCTCGCCCTGCGCGGCGATCCGGCCGGATGCGACGACGGAGAGGCTGGCGAGCAGCGCCGCGCGCGTGATGGGGAGCCAGGTCGGGAACCTCATGGCGAAAAAGGTAGTTTGCGGCGCTCGCGTCTGGGCGCGGTCCGCTCACCCCACGCACGTCGCGGCGCTTGGGCTTCCGTGATATCGTCCCGGCGACCAACTCCCCTCGCCATGCGCCTTCGTCACCTGCTCCTTGTCCTTGCCATCGGCGGCTGCAACGGCACGGCCCCTGCGCCGGCCACGTCGACGCCCACCTTCGCCTTTACCGACTCCCGACGGCAGGAACTGCTGGCCGCGCGCGAGGCCGTGTGGCGCTCCTGGTTTGCCAACGATACGGTGCAGCTCGCCGCACTTCTGCCAGCGAACCTGATGGCGATTCCGCCCCAGGGGGACGGCTGGCAGACGATCAAGGAAGTGATGGCCGAGTCGCGAGGGTTTGCGATCACGGGTGGAAAGTTGGTGCGACTGGAGTTTCCGCGGACCGAGATCCAGGTCTTCGGGACGGTGGCGGTGGTCTTTTCGAGTTACCTGTTCGAGACCGAGGTTGGCGGGCAGCGGAACGTGCTCAAGGGTCGCGTGACGGAAGTGTTCGAGTTCGTCGACGGGAAGTGGGTGAACCCGTCGTGGCACATGGACAACGACGGATAGGAGTGGAAGTGATGGGCGGCAGACGGCAGTTGGCAGACGGCGACGATGACCTGCGTACTCACGACCTGACGGGAAACCCGTGCACCTTTCATCCCTGATTCACGCGGTGGACGCGCACGCGTGTGGCGAGCCTGGACGCGTGATCGTTGGCGGGGTTCCGCATGTCCCGGGCGCGAGCATGTACGAGAAGGCGCGCTGGCTGGAGCAACACGCGGACCACTTCCGCAAGCGCATGCTCAATGAGCCGCGCGGGTACCCGCCCATGTGCTGCAACATCCTCCTGCCGCCGACGCATCCCGAGGCGCAGGCAGGGTACGTGATCATGGAGCATGTCGAATACCCCGGCATGTCGGGCAGCAACACCATCTGTGTGGTGACGGTGCTGCTCGAGACGGGGATCCTGCCGATGACGGAGCCGGTGACCGACCTTGTGCTGGAGGCACCAGCGGGACTGATCCGCGTGCGCGCCGAGTGTTCAGCTGGCAAGGTCACGCGGGTCACCTTTCGGAATGTCCCGGCGTTCGCGGTGCACCTGGATGCGATGGTCGAGGTGCCGCAACTCGGCAGCGTGCGCGTGGACGTCGCCTATGGCGGGATGTTCTACGCGATCGCCGATGCCACGCAGTTCGGCTTGCGGCTCACCCCGGACGAAGGGCGCGACATCGTGCGGATCGGCGAGATGGTGAAGGCGGCAGCGCGTGAGCAACTGCCGGTGGTTCACCCCGAGCAGCCGGGATTCGCCGGCATCACGATCTCCCAGCTCTCCGGCCCAGCGCACGACGCCGCGCACCACGCGCGCAATGCCGTGATCGTCTCGACCGGGACGTTCGACTGGGACAAGCCTTCCACGTGGACGGGTTCGATCGACCGGTCACCCTGCGGCACGGGCACCTGCGCGAAGATGGCGGTGCTGCACGCCCGTGGTCAGCTCGCGGTGGGGCAGCCGTTTCACCACGAAAGCGTGCTCGGTACGGTGTTCACCGGTGAGATCGTCGAGGAGACGCAGCTCGGTGGTCGTCGCGCGATCGTGCCCAACCTGAGCGGGCAGGGCTGGATCACCGGCTTCAGCCAGTATGTGATGGACCCAACCGACCCGTTCCAGCAAGGCTACACGGTGGGAGACATCTGGTAGTGCCCCGACCACACACGACGAAGCCCGAGCTCCTGGAGATCAGGACTGCACGAGACGCACGCCGCTCATGACTCGTGCTGCTCGTGCTGCTCGTGCCGCGCTTTTCACCTCCGGTTAACATGACGTTGCTCCGCAATGCTACCTGGCGCGAGATCCGCGAGCGCCCCTTCCGCGTCGCCGTCCTCCCGTGGGGAGCAACCGAGGCGCACAACTATCACCTGCCCTACGGCACCGATGTCATCGAGGCCGAGCAGATCGGGACACGTGCCGTGACGCGTGCGGCGAGCCAGGGAGGAGAGGTGGTCCTTCTCCCGACGATTCCGTTCGGGGTGCAGACGGGCCAGCTCGACATCCCGCTGTGCATCAACCTCAATCCGTCCACGCAAGCCGCGGTGCTTCGCGACGTGATTGCCTCGCTCGAGCCGCATGGCGTGCGCGTGCTCGTGGTCCTCAATGGGCACGGCGGCAACGACTTCAAGCAGATCATCCGCGAGTTGCAGCCGACGACGCGCCTGTTGCTGGTACAGGTGAACTGGTACCAGGTGCGCGACGCTCGTGCCTACTTCGATGAATCCGGCGACCACGGCGGGGAGCTCGAGACAAGCGTGATGATGCACCTCGCACCGGAGCTGGTGCGTCCGCTCGATACCGCTGGACCGGGATCAGTGCGAAAGCCGGTGGTGCAGGGAATGCGCGAGGGCTGGGCGTGGACGCCGCGGCGCTGGACGCAGGTGACCGACGACACGGGCGTTGGCGATCCCTCCCGCGCGACGGCGGCGAAGGGCGCGCGTTATGTGGACGACGTCGTCGCGGCCCTGGCCCAGCTGTTCATCGAGCTGGGCACGGTGGACCCCGATCACCTGTACGCCTAGTTCGGTCGACCGCTGCTGGTTGATGTGCCCGTCGCCGGCTCGCGTGGGCGCAGGACCAGGCGCACGATGCGATCGAGCTTGGGATACTCGGCGTCGAGGATCTTGTTGGTCTCGGCGTACAACCGCTTCGGGTTGCCCAGTGGTGGTGGTGACGACGGCAGCTCCCCATAGGCGAAATGCAGGGAGTCGGCGACCTCCATCCCCGACACGACGCGACCGATCGGCGCGAACCCCAGCGTGTCCAGCGCCGCGTTGTCGCTGAGGTTGATGAACACGTTGGTGGTGCGGTTGCCGGGATTGTATTGCGCGAACGTCACCGTCCCCCGCGCGTTGGTCGTACGCACGGAATCCACCGGCAACTTGCGGCCGCCCCACGTGTTGTTCACGAGTGGATTGGCGGCGATCCCGAACTGGGCGATGAAGCGCAGGATCACGCGGTAGAACCGCGTGTCGTCGTAGAAACCCGCGCGCGCCAGGTTATAGAAGCGATCCACCCCGTGCGGCGCCCAGGCGCGAACCAACTCGATCGTGAGCGTCCCCTTGGACGTCTCCATGTCGAACTGCACGGTGTCCGGAGCCTTCTGGCGCCAGTGCGGATGTGCGGGGTTACGAAGGATGGCGCGCTGTTGCGCCGGCGTTGGTGTGCGCGCAGTCGCCGGTGCCTGCGCGTGGGTGACGCTCACACCAAGCATCATCATCACGCATGCCAGTCCCAGTCGTCGAGATCTCATGCGCGCATCCTATACTCGTGCTGCACGACTCGACAGGGGACGCGTTACTCCGCCCGCAGGGTCTCCGAGGGCGCCAGGGCAGCGGCGCGACGCGCAGGAATGACACACGCGGCCACCGCGCACGCAAACAGCACGACGGCCGTGGCAGCGAAGAGCAGCGGATCCGACGGATCGGTCCCGAACAGCAGCGCCCGCATGAGGCGCGTCGCGGCCCACGCTCCCATCACGCCTAACGTGGCTCCAGCGGCACCGAGCCGTGTCCCGTGCCGCAAGACGAGGGCAAGGATGGCACCGGGGGTGGCGCCGAGCGCCATGCGCACCCCGAACTCGCGCCGGCGCCGCTCCACCATCTGGGCGGCGAGCCCGAACGTGCCGACGACCGCGAGCAGCAGGGCAAAGCCCGCCATCGCACCCACGAGCCCAGTCATCGTGCGCACCGGTGTAAGGCTGTCCTGCATGGACGCCGCCGCCGTCGTGAGCTCGGCGATCGGCAGGTCACCGTCTACCGACGCCAAAGCCCGGCGGATGGCGGGCAGCACCAGTGAGGCGTTGGACGCGGTCTCCACGTGCACGGTTGGCGAGGTGGGCGCATCACCCCACGGTCGATAGAGGAACGGCGTCGGGGTGCGGGCAAACCGAGATTCGCCGCTGTTCGTCACGACTCCAACCACCGTAAGCCACTCTCCACCGGTCGCAGCGTCCCCAACCTTGAGGCGCTGGCCCAGGGCGTCGACTCCGGGCCAAAGGAGATCGGCCGTGGCCTCGTTCACCACGATCACCTCGCTCTCCCGCTCGTCGAACACGCGCCCGCGCACGAGGCGCAGCTTGCGGATCTCGAACCAGGATGGCGTGACGGCCAGCGCAAATCTCGGGGCGCGCGCCTGCGGGACCGGAACCGCCGCACCTTCCAGCGTGACGCGACTGTCTGCGCCAACAAAGGCGCCGAGGAATTCTTGTCCCTCGAGGGCGACGGCGCGCACCCCGGGCAGGGCCGCGAGCCGCTCGCGCGCGACGTCGCCAAAGGCCGCGATGCGCGACGGGGCAGCGTAGCGATCGCCTCCCAGCTCGAGCCGCGCCGTGGCCACGCGTTGCGGATCGTACGCGATGCCCGACGTATCGCCGATGCGGCGCCATGTCTTGAGCAACAGCCCGGCACCACTCACGAGAGTCACCGCGAGCACGAGCTGCAGCACGATCATCCCGTGCATCACGTGCCGGCTCCAGGGATCGCCCGTGTCTCGTGCCCCGCGATTGAGCTGGGCATACAGGTCCGCGCGTCCCAGGCGCCACGCCGGCGC
>JAEUJK010000123.1 GCA_016794735.1 Gemmatimonadota bacterium
GTGCGGTGATTGGCGTCGTGGGCAGCGCGATCTCCGTGGGACGGCAGATCCGGCAGGTCTCGTGATGCCGCGTGTGGCGCGCGCGTGGTTGGTGTGGGGCATGGCGGCCGCGACGGCGGCCCTGCCCCTCGCGGCGCGTGCACAAACCGCGGAACAGCGCCTGCGCCAGCAGCAGAACGAGCTCGAGGCGATCCGGAAGGAACGCGCCGACCTCCAGAAGCGACTGTCCGAGTTGCAGGGGCGCGCCCACGACCTCACGGAAGAGGCGTCCAACCTGCGACGCCAGGCCGACGCCACCGCGCGACTCGTGCGCCAGCTGGACGTGCAGCTCAACGAGATCAACCGCGACGTGGCCTCGTCCGAGGAAACGCTGCAACGCGCACAGCAGGAAGTCACCCGCAAGCGCGGCTCGCTCAAGCGACGCCTGATGGACGTGTACAAGCGCGGACCGATGTACACCACCGAGGCGCTGCTCTCGGCGCGTTCGTTCGGGGAACTCGTCGGGCGCTACAAGTACCTCCACGAACTCACGCTCAACGACAAGGCCGCGGTCGGGCAGGTGGAGCGGCTGTATGAGGAGATCGACGCCCAGCGCACGTTGCTCGTGCGCCTGCAGGCAGAGATCGAGCGCAATCGCACCGAGAAGGCGCAGGAGGAGTCCCGCCTGCGCTCCATGCAGGGCCAGCGCCAGCGGTCGCTGGAGGACGTGCAGCAGTCGGAGCAACAGGTGCGCGAGCGGCTCGCGCGCATCCAGCGCGACGAACAACGCCTCGCACAGCTGCTCGCCAGCATGGAAGAGTCGCGGCGTCGCAACGAGGCGCGTCCCAACGCACCGGCGCCCTCGGCGAGCACCCTCAAGACGACGGACCTCGGTCGGCTCGACTGGCCGGTGGAAGGCGACATCCTGTACTCGTTTGGTCGCGTCATCAACCCGAACAACACGGCGATTCGCTGGAACGGGATCGGGATCGGCGCGGCGTCAGGCACCGCGGTGCGTTCCGTGTCGGCCGGTGTCGTCACGTACGTGCAACCGATCGGCACCTACGGGCTCACGATCATCGTGCAGCATGGCGGCGGTGACTACTCGGTGTATGGCTCGCTGAGTCGTGCCGACGTACGTGTGGACCAGCAGGTGACCAAGGGCCACGTGATTGGTGCGGTCGGTGCCGCGGATCCGGACATGCCGCCGCACCTGCACTTCGAGATCCGGCCCAAGGGGCGCGCCACGGACCCCCTCGGCTGGTTGCGGCGACAGTAACCCGCGCGCGCGGCGTGATCGCGCGCCGCGACAGCTGACGCGACCGATACGCCGCGCACCCTGCCGCGGCATTTGGCGGGTGCGGTAGACTTCCGGCGACATGCCGCCCCGCCCTGCACGCGTCCCACCGACGCCCGTCCTCGCTCCACTGGGCGCCCACGTCTCGGTAGCGGGTGGCGTCTCCACGGCCATCGAACGAGCGCGCGCCATCGGGGCCACGGCGATCCAGTTGTTCACCAAGACGTCGAACCAGTGGAAGGAACCCGCCATCGCCGATGAGGAACGCGCGGCGTTCCGCGAGGCGCTGGCCGCATCGCCCATCGCGTTCACCAACGCGCACGATTCCTACCTGATCAACCTCGCGTCGCCAGACCCGGTGTTGTGGGTGCGTTCGCTCCTCTCGTTCACGAGCGAATTGCGGCGCTGCGAAGCGTTGGGGCTGAACGCCCTCGTCTCGCACCCCGGCAACTTCATGGACGATCGCGCGAGTGGCATCGCGCGGAACGTGGCGGCGATTACGCTGGCGCTGGAAGCAGTGCCGGGGCGCGTGCGGTTGCTCATGGAGTTGACGGCCGGGAGTGGCACGGCCATCGGTGCATCGTTCGACGAAATGGCCCTGCTCCTCGGCGCACTGCCGCGCGAGCTGCAGTCGCGTGTTGGGGTGTGCCTGGACACCGCGCACGTCTTTGCGGCGGGCTACGACCTCCGCGAGGCGTATGACGACGTGTGG
>JAEUJK010000188.1 GCA_016794735.1 Gemmatimonadota bacterium
CGCGAGCTGGTCGAAGGCGAACTGGTTGAACGGCGCGGTGGCGCCAACCGACACGACGTTCGCCAGCATCGAGGGCACGTGTACGAGACGCGCTGGCACCTCGTCGAAGTTCACCCCCAGGTTGCCCGCCGCCGCGACGACGAGCGAGCCCTTGGCGTTGGCGTAATCAACGGCGGCTTGCAGGTTGGCCACGAGGCCGGCGAACAACGGCTCGTTGACGTCGAACACCGCACCGAGCGACAAGTTGATCGCGTCGGCATTCCAGTCCGCCGCCTGCAGGATCGCGAACAGGACGTCCGCGAAGGTTCCGCGCCCGTCTTCCGACAACACCTTGATGGAGCAGAGGCGCGCGTCGGGCGCCACCGATGCCACGCCGATCCCGTTGCTGGTGATCAAGCCGGCAATGAAGGTCCCGTGAAAGTCGTAGTCGTACGGTGTCGCGTCCGAGGGGAATCGCGGCAGCGCAATGCCCGAGACGGTCATCGTGCGTTCGATGTTGCCGACGAGGTCCACGTGCTCTGGATCGATCCCGGTGTCGAGGATGCACACGAGCTTCCCTGCACCACCACCCGAGGACGCCCACGCCTTGTCGGCGCCGGTCATGTGGATGTTCCACTGCTGCGGATAAAAGAACGCGTTGTGCTGGTCGGTCCCCTGCACCGCAGCGACGGGCGGCTCCGTCGAGCTGCGCAACGCCGAAGGCAGGGGGCGCACGAAGACCTCGCGGTCTTCCGCCACCGCACGAACCGCGGCTGACGCCGACACGCCGCTCACCGAGGCGGCGTTCTTCAAGCCAGTGACCTGCAACAGCCCGATCTGCGGCATCTCGCGGATGATCGTGCCGCCCGCGGCCTCGATGGCCACGCGCGCCTGTCCGCGTCGTCCGGTCTGGTAGGCGACGAGGTGCGACCCCGTGGCGCGTCCGGCATCGGCCACGACGCTGGTCGACAGCGAGGCCTCAGTCTGCGGTCCGGTGACGGGATCTGTCGCACAACCAGCGGCAACCATCACGACCGCAGCAACAATCAACGATCGGGCAAAACGCATTCAAGCTCCGGTGAGGGTGCGCTAGGATGCGGCTCACGGAAGGGTCCGTCAACGGGCAGAAGGTCGTGTCCGATGTCGCGGCACGCCGTCGGGGTGACCGCCGTTACGTTTCCGGCGTGAAGGACGCGATCATTGTCCACGGGGCTCGACAGCACAACTTGAAGGACCTGACGGTCCGCATTCCGCGCCGCGCGGTGACCGTCGTGACGGGTCCCTCCGGCTCGGGCAAGTCGTCCCTGGCGTTCGACACCGTGTACGCCGAGGGGCAGCGCCGATACGTCGAGTCACTGTCCGCATACGCCCGACAGTTCCTCGAACGGATGGAGAAGCCTGACGTCGACTATGTCGAAGGCATCTCGCCCGCCGTCGCGATCGAACAACGCAACCCGGGACGGTCGTCGCGCTCGACCGTGGGTACCGCCACCGAGATCTCGGACTACCTGCGCCTGCTGTGGGCGCGTGTTGGAGAGACCGCGTGTCCCCTCTGTGGTCGCGTCCTCCAGGCGGATTCGCCGGAGACGGTGGCCAACGCGGCACTCGCCCATGCCGCTGGCACACGCTTCCTCGTCACCTTCCCGTTGAGACCATCTGACCGGGTGACGACGCAGGCGCTGGTGGAGAACCTGCGTGAACAAGGCTTCCTTCGCGTGGTGGTTGGCGCGGCCGACGCCCTGCATCTGGACGATGTCGTCGCAGGTGGTGTGGACCTCGTCGCGGCGGGCGAAGTCCTCGTGGTGGTCGACCGCCTGGCCGTCTCACCGGAATCGCGCGGGCGCGTGGTCGAGGCGGCGGGGACGGCGTTCCGCCACGGGGATGGCGATTGCGTGTTGGTGCTGGGCAGCCAGGACACCCGACGGCTCGAGCGCTTCACCGAGCGGCTGGAGTGCCCCAACGACGGCTTCCGTGCGCCACACCCCAGCCCGCAGCTCTTCTCGTTCAACAACCCGCGTGGCGCCTGTCCCACCTGCAACGGTTTCGGCGCCAACCTCACTTACGACGAGCAGCTGATCGTCCCGGATCCCTCGCGCACGCTGCGCGACGGGGCCATCGATCCCTGGACCAAGCCGCGCTACGACGGCCGCCGGGCCACCCTCGCCGCCTTCTGCCGCGACCAGGGGATCCCGATGGACGTGCCGTGGTCGTCGTTAGGCGCGGCGCATCGCGAGCTGCTGCTCCACCGCCCCGCCGCCCGCGGATACCGGGGCATCTTCCCGTTCCTCAAGGACCT
>JAEUJK010000232.1 GCA_016794735.1 Gemmatimonadota bacterium
GCGGGTCATGAAAACGGGACGGGCGGAGACCCCAGCTTCGGTCCCCGCCCGCCCTCCGTCAAGCCGCCGAGGTCAGTGGCAGGTGCCCGACCCGTTCTCCGTGAAGGACTGCCCGGCGATCGGGAGGAAGTTCCACGCATAGGTGCCGTTGCCTAACGTGAACTTCATCACGCCATAGATGCCGGTGGCCCGCCGTTGGCTGTTCGGCTGGATGGTCGAACGGAAGCCGTCCTGCGGGGACCGTCCCCCGGTGCCGATCGTGAACTGGCGAATCCCGTTGGCGTCGGCCTGCTGCGACGGGTTCTGCAAGCCGAAGCGTTCGTACTGGTGCGCATGGCCGTTGAGCACGATGTCCGCACCATACTGGTAGAGCGCGGCCCAGAATGGGGCCACCGAGGCGTCGTTCGAGTAGCGGCTGCTCGACGTGAACCGCGGGTGGTGCCAATAGGCCAGGATGCACGGCTGGGTCGTCGCGGCGAGGTCGGCGCGCAGCCACGTCTCCTGTGCGGAGCCGGCGGCACACGCCACGACGCTGCAGTTGCTGTTGAGCACCACGATGTGCCAGGCCCCGAGGTCGTAGCTGTAGTAGCCCTGGCTCGGGTTGCCGGCCGCGCTCCCGAAGTACGCGTAGTACGGCGCGGCCGTCGGGTTGGACGTGCTGTACTCGTGGTTCCCCGCCGCCGGACGCGTGCGCGACTTGTGGCGCCCCCACGTCGGGTCGTAGCAGGTGCTGAAGTCGGTGGCCGTGCCGCTCGGGTACGCGAGGTCGCCTAACGCGGCGATCGTTCCGGCCTGCGCGTCCAGGACGTTGGCCGTCGCCTCGTCGAACGTCCCCGTGCACATGGCGATGTCGCCGGCGGCGAGGAGCGTCTGCGTTGCCGGTGGGGGCGGCCCATTCGACACGTTCACCGTGGTCTCCCCATACACCCCGTTCGCGGCCGTTGCCCGCACCTGTGCTGTCCCGACAGATACGCCCGTGACGACGCCGAGCGACGAGACGGTGGCGACCGCGGCGTTGCTCGTGGTCCAGGTCGCGGCCGAGGGGTTCGTGTACACCGCGCCGGTGTGCGACGTCGCCGCCACCGAGACCGTCGCGGTGGCACCCACGTTCACGTTCACCGGGTTCGGCGACAACACCAGGGACACGATCGCGCGCACACCAACCCGGCCATCCTCGGCATCGGGACCGCGAGCGGCGGCGGGATCGACGGGAAGGAGCGGCTTCGCAGGGGCGCCGGGGTCGCCGCAGGAAAGGGCCGCGAGGAGGAGCAGGGGACGAAACGACTTCATGGTGTGCCGAGGGGTCAGGCCAGATGAACGGAAGAACCGAGGTCAACGTTGAGACAGGCGCGAAAGTACGTCGCGGGGCATCATCGGTTCGGTGCGTCAGCGCACAGTCGTCGCTCCTCTGGTGATATCGGCGGCACGACTGCACAATTCGCCCGACTTCCCCCTCGCAATCCCGACATGTCAGCTTCGCGTCATGATCCGGCCCCCGATCGCGGACGCCTTTCGCGTCGCGCCATGGTGGGCGGCACCGCCGCCGCCGCGGGCGCCCTGATCTTTGCCACCCTGCCGGATGCCGCCGGCGGCCAGGGCGGCCCGGCCGCCGCCGCGCCGCCGCCCCCTCCGCCGCCGGTTCCCGCGGACCCAACGAAGGTGCTCGGCGCCCCCACCTCCGCGGTGAGCGCTCGCTCACAGTTCGTGGTGACGGGACGCAACCCGGTTGGTGCCGTCTCCGGGAGCTCGCTGACCCCGCTCCACCAGTTCAGCGGGAACATCACCCCCGCCGACCTGCAGTTCGAGCGGCATCACGCCGGGGTGCCCACGATCGATCCCGCGACCTGGCAGCTGATGGTGCACGGCCTCGTGGATCGGGAGATGATCTTCACGCTCGACGACCTCATGTCGCTCCCGTCGGAGACACGGGTGCACTTCCTCGAGTGCTCCGGCAATGGTCGGCTCGGCTTCAAGGGCGTCCGGCCGGACCTCTCGCCGCAGAACATCGACGGCCTGCTGTGCAATGCAGAGTGGACGGGGGTCCCGGTGAAGACGCTGCTCGCTGAGGTGGGGGTGAAGTCCGGTGCGGAGTGGGCCCTGGCCGAAGGCGGCGACGCGGCGCTGATGTCGCGCAGCGTTCCCATGGCCAAGCTCATGGACGACGCGATGCTCGTGTATGCACAGAACGGGGAGCCGCTGCGCCCCGCCGGTGGGTATCCGGTGCGGCTCTTCCTCCCGGGCTGGGAAGGGAACACGAACGTGAAGTGGATCCGGCGCCTGGAGTTGCTGTCCGAGCCCAACATGTCGAAGGACGAGACGTCGAAGTACACGGATCCCCTCCCGAACAACACGGCCCGCATTTTCTCGTTTGACCTCGATGCGAAGTCGACGATCACCTACCCGACCTTCCCGAACACGGTGAAGAAGCCGGGGTGGGTGCAGGTCTCGGGGCTGGCCTGGAGTGGTCGCGGGCGGATCACCGCGGTCGACGTCTCCGTCGATGGCGGGGCCACGTGGGTCGAGGCGAAGCTGGCGGGGACGCCGCAACCCAAGGCGGCGATCCGCTTCACGCACATGTGGAAGTGGGATGGAAGTCCCGCGACGCTCATGAGTCGCGCGGTGGACGAAACCGGCTACGTGCAGCCGACCTTCGCCGTGTTCAAGGCGGGGCGCGGCCCGGGGACCGACTACCACTACAACCACATTCGCGCGTGGAAGGTGGCGGCCGACGGCGTGGTCACCTACGCCGGGGAGGTCTAGCCCATGAGACGCAACATGGTGTTAGGGGCTGCCGTGGCCATGCTCGCCACGCTGGCCGCATGCAACTCCGGTGGGTCCGCTGGCGGGGAAGGGCGCGGCACCGTCCACGCCGCCGAGCCGCTGCCTGCGACCTTCGGGGTCGGGCGTGCGGCCACCGCGACCGAGGTGGCCGCGTGGGACCTGGACGTGAACCCCAAGGGCGTCGGCCTGCCGGCGGGACAGGGCACGGCGGCCGAAGGGGCGACGGTGTACGCCGCGAAGTGTGCGTCGTGCCATGGCCCCACGGGAACGGACCCGATCGCGCCGAACCCGAAGCTCGTCGGCCGCGAGCCGCGCGACTTCTCGTTCGCGAACACGGCCACCGGAGTCACGAAGACCATCGGGAATTACTGGCCCTATGCGACGACGCTCTACGACTACATCCGGCGCGC
>JAEUJK010000258.1 GCA_016794735.1 Gemmatimonadota bacterium
GGTCGCCTGCGCGACGTGATGGTGGCCCCGGATGGCGCAGTGTACCTCGCCACGAGCAACCGCGACGGTCGTGGCAGCCCCCAGGCCCAGGACGACCGCATCATCCGGCTCGTGCCGCCGTGAGGTCCCGTTGAACTTCAGGCCCGCGCCGGGCGTTCAACCCTTCACGATGCCCACCGGCCCACGCGTCGCCACGCGCACGTCGACACACACCCCATGATCGAGCAGTGGGCCGCCGCGTTCGGCATCATCGCCGTGTACCTCAGCGCGCGCGAGAACATC
Organism: Gemmatimonadota bacterium; assembly: GCA_016794735.1. GTDB lineage: Bacteria > Gemmatimonadota > Gemmatimonadetes > Gemmatimonadales > Gemmatimonadaceae > RBC101. Next base: position 283 of record JAEUJK010000258.1, read on the forward strand.
CTCAGCTGGCCCACGGCGCTGGTGAACGTGGGGTTGTACACCATCGTCTTCCGGGAGCAGCGGCTGTACGCCGACATGGGGCTCCAGGTGGTCTACTTCGTCCTCTCCCTGTACGGCTGGTACGAGTGGCTGTTCGGCGGCGCACAGCGCACGCCACTGCGTGTCACGCGGCTGACCCGTCGCCTCGGCCTCACCCTCGGCCTGCTCAACATTGTTGCGTGGGTGGCCCTGGCCTCGTGGCTCGAGCGATCGACCGATGCGGCATTGCCCTGGCTCGATGCCCTGCTCTCCACGACGTCGTTGTGCGCGCAGTTCCTCATGACCCGCAAGGTCCTGGAGAACTGGATCGTGTGGATCGTGCTCGACCTCGTGTATGTACCGATGTTCCTCTCGCGCGGGATGACCACGACGGCGATCCTGTACGCTGTCTTCTTCGTGCTGGCCGTGATGGGCTGGCGCAGCTGGCGTCGCTCATGGCATTCTGAGGGCGCGCTCCAACCATCCTGAACATGCCGCGCCCCCGTACCGTCGCCCGACTCCGCGACATCCCGAACGTCGGACCTGCCACCGAGCAGGACCTGCACCAACTGGGGATAACTACCCCGGCGCAGCTGGTCGGTCGTGACCCGTACGCCCTGTACGACACGTTGTGCGCCCGCACCGGCGTCGTCCACGACCCGTGTGTGTACGACGTCCTCATCAGCGCGGTGCGCTACATGGAAGGCGCTCCCGCGCGCCCATGGTGGCACTACACCGCCGAGCGCAAGCGAACCCTCGCGCGACGGTCGTGATTCGCATCGTCGTCACCGGGTCGGAATGCACCGGCAAGACCACGCTCGCGCGGCAACTCGCCGCGTGGCTCAAGGTCCCCTCGCTGCCGGAGGCGTCGCGTTTGGTCGCCGAGTCGCTCGCGCGGCCCCTCACGGCAGACGACGTGGGCACCATCGCCAACCGGCACATGTCGCTGGAAGACGCATTGGTGCACCGGAACCACCCGGCGCTCGTGGTCCTCGACACGGACCTGGTGAGCACCGTGGTGTACTCGCGCCACTACTACGGCCACTGCGAACCGTGGATCGTGGAGGAAGCGGCGGCCCGCCGCGCCGACCTCTACCTGCTGGCGCAGCCCGACGTGCCGTGGCAGCCTGACGGTGTGCGCGACCGCCCCGCCGCCCGCGCCGAGTTGCACGCTGACTTTAGCCGCTACCTGCGGGAGCTCGGCGCCACGGTGCTCGAGGTCGACGGCCTCGGCCCGCGACGGTGGCAGAACGCCCTGGCTGCCGTGCGCGGCTGGCGGGCCGCGCACGCCCCTCAGGCCTGAGGCGGCTCCTCCACCGAGGGCACAGCCGGCGCGGGCTCAGGTGACGGCGGTCGTGGGGACGGCGGCGGCGGCAGCGGTGCTCCCACGCGCGTCACGCGGTAACTCCACGCCACGCCTAACAGGAACGCACCCGTCAGCAGGTACGAGCCCACCCGCCACCCGATCGCCAACGCCGTCGCTTGTGTGAGCGCCGTGAGGGCAGCGAACAACGAGAGGGCGAGTCCCACCTGGCGCAACATCGGCAGCCCGCGCGCCCGTGCAATGAAGATCGAGGCCACACCGCTCACCGCGTACCACGCCACCAGCAGGAAGCCGCTCACGTCCGCGGAATAGGCGCGGGCCAGCTCCTGTCGAACCCAGAAGAACGCGACTACCCAGCCGGCAACACGAATCACGCTGCGCGGAACATCCTGCGCGAGCAGGCTCCCCGGTCGCACCGAACGTGCCGTGTGCCACGACAACAACACCCACGCCGCACTCACGGCCCCCGCGGCCAGCGAGGCCTGCGTGAGGAACGGGGTGTACGCATACCGCTCACGGCCCTGCAGCATCATGAACGCCTCTGCGGTGGCTGCCACCATCCACAGGGCACCCGCGAGTCCGATCCCCGGCTCCCGCAGGCGTTGGGTGAACAGGGCACTCGCCACGCCAAAGACCGCCAGCGCCACGCACAGCACCAGCTGGTCACCGTCGGCCGCGAGCGGGATCGCCAGGCCCAGCTGGATCGTCGTCGTGAACGCCCACGTGCCGCGTTCGCCGCCGAGGTCCTTCCACGCCGCCCCGGCCGACATCGCCGCAAACGCCACGGCCACCACCGCCCCCATCCACGAGGTCAGGTCCGCGAGCGTGCCTAACGCGATCGCCGTCGCGCCCAGCGGCAGCACCAGCGCGCCGAGCACCGCCCCACGCACGCCGCGCCGGTCGCGATCTCCCGCGGCCATCGCGGCCAGGGTCAGCGCCACGGCAAACACAAACTGTGGGTCGTCGATGGCCGGGCTGTCCGCCACGGCCACGAGCACCACCAGGGCCGTCAGCAGTGCGGGCCACACCACCGCCGCCCGCTTGGCCCCCTCGAGCAATACGATGGAGAGCGACCCGAGCCCCAGCGCAAAGGCACCCGGCGCGTTCACCACCGCCCAACGCGCGCTGCCGTCCACCATCGTCTCCCCCACCGCCGCGTACCAGACGATCCCCGCCGACGCGACCAGCGGGGCCTTGGTCCACTCCCGCTGCCCTAGTGAGGCGATGCCGGCCATCAGGACGATGAACCCGTACGACAGCAGGAGCACCGCGTTCCCGCCGCCCGACGACGTCACGAACGGCGCCAGCAAC
>JAEUJK010000742.1 GCA_016794735.1 Gemmatimonadota bacterium
GCCTCACCTCCGCTGCTGACCTATGCGAACGCACAACCGTGAGTCCCAGGCGTCCATGACGCCAGACAAGTCCCTCAAGTTCCTCCGCGAGGGCAACTCGCGATTCATCAACAACCTCAAGGCGAACCGGAACCTGCTGGCCCAGGTCAACGAGACGCAGGATGGTCAGTGGCCCTTCGCGACGATCCTCAGCTGCATCGACTCGCGCACTTCCGCCGAGCTGGTGTTCGACCAGGGCCTGGGCGACATCTTCTCGATCCGCATTGCCGGCAACGTGCTGAACGATGAGATCCTCGGCAGCATGGAATTCGCCTGCAAGGTCGCGGGCTCCAAGCTCCTCGTGGTGCTCGGGCACACGCATTGCGGCGCCATCAAGGGGGCGTGTGACAATGTCCAGATGGGCAACCTCTCGACCCTCATCAACCGCATCCAGCCGTCGGTCTACTTCGAGCGGTCCATCCAGTCGGATCGCACCTCGGCCAACGCCGAGTTCGTGCAGAAGGTCGCCGAGATCCAGGTGCGCCGGAGCGTCGAGGGGATCATTGAACGGAGCATGGTCCTTCGCGAGATGATCGAGAAGGGCGAGCTTGGCCTGATCGGGGCGATGTATGACGTGGGTTCCGGCGCCGTCGACTTCTACGACGACACCTGGATGTGCGGCAGCATCCAGCACTTCTACCTCGACACGGCGACCCGCACCCCCAAGGTCAACGGGAAGCGGGCGGTGGTTGCTGCGAAGGAGTGAGAAAATGGCGGTCATGCCCCCGTTCAAGGAGCATGACCGCCATCGCCCACCGGCATACCGCGCCCCACAGGGATTGTGGGCCGCTACCTGCCGGACCTAGGTTGCGGCCAATGTCCTCGTCGCCGCGCGCCGCGGGTGGGGCCCCCACGGACCTCTCTCGCGAGGTAGAAGGCCTCATCGCCCGCTGGGCCGGGGTCATCGTTCGGGCGGCCCGCCAATACGGGCTGGACGCGAGCGAACAGGACGAAGTCACCCAGGACCTGCGCTTGCGCTTCTGGGGGCTGCTGGAGCGCGCCGAGGCGGGTGCGCCGGCCATCAACGCCACATACGCCATGCGCGCCGCCTCGTCCGCGGCGGTGGATCTCGTCCGCCGCAACCGGATGCGCCGCGACGCGGCACACGAGGAGGTCTCGCCCGAGACGGCCGGCGCCGTCACGGTGGAAGACGACCTCGCCGCGCGGCTCAACGAGGCCATCGATACGCTGATCCCATCGCGCCGACTCGCGGTGCGGCTCCACCTCGATGGACGCTCGCTCCCCGAAATCGCGCGCATCCTCAAGTGGACGGAAGCGCAAGCCCGAAACCAGGTCTACCGGGGCCTGGCAGACCTCAAGGCGCATCTGCGCGAGGAATGAGCACATGACCCAACTCGATGACCGCGCGATGCGTGCGGCGTACGCACGTCGGCGCGTGGCGGCCCGAGGCCCTGTTCCCATCGAGACCCTCGAGGCGCTCGCGAACGGCACCTATGTGGGCGCCGACCGCGAAGAGGTCCTGAATCTCGTCCTGAGCGACCCGGGCACGGCCCGCGAGTTCCACTTCCTGCACGATGTCGCGGCGTCTGCGCGTCCCGCGGCGACGCGCGCGTGGTGGAAAGGAGTGCCTGGATTGGCGCTCGCCGCCGGTGGTGCGCTGGTGATCACCCTGGGCACCCAGCTGTTCACCGCCGGCGGCGACGATGAAGGCCCGATGCGCAGCGCGAGCGATGCGGTCGCGCTCTGGCAACCGGCCGAGGGTGCCACGGTGGCGACGTCGGCCGCGGTGACCTTCGCCTGGAGCCCCGTCGCCAATGCCCGCGACTACGAACTCACGATCGTCGGTGCCGATGGCGCGGAGCAGCTGCGCCAGGCGGTGAGTGACACGCTCGTCACGGTGGCGCTGCCCGCAGGATCCAGCGCCTGGTGGATCACCGCGCGAATCCTCGACGGAGCGACCCGGCAAAGCCCGGTGCGCCCACTGAGCGCTCGTTAGGTACCCCCAGCGGGCGGACGCGGTCGTCGCCGACGATCCCGACGCTTGCCCAGGTGCGCGGTGACGCCCCGCGCTGGATGAGGACCCGCTTGGCGCGCGCAAGCGCATCGCCAGCGGTGGCCCCCGCCGCCATCCCCTCATAGAAGAGCCGCATCAGCTCGATCAGGGACCGGTCGCGCACGTCCCAGTAGGTCGCGGCCACGGCCCGGGCACCGGCCTCCAGCAAAGGTCCAACGAGGCCTTGCACCCCTTCACCGGTCGCAACGAACCCGCCCACTGTCCGGCACGCGGACAGCACCACGAGGTCGACGGGAACACTCCAGTGCGCGAGTTCCGCGGCACCGATGCGCCCGTCATCCGAGGCACTCCCGCTGAGGTAGATCGCCGTCTCGAACAGGCCGTGGTCCTCCACGCGCGCGTGCGTCGCGAGGTGCAACGTGCTGATCCCGCGCCAGTCCGCCGTGGAGATCGCACCGCCCTGCGCCGCGGTGCGCAGCAGCGCCGTCCCGCGGTCGCGGGCCGCGCGAATGACCGTGCGTACCTCGGCCTCCGAACCCTGCAGGCGCGCCAGGCCAAAGCGGGAATCGAACACCGGGTCGCCTAACGCGAGGACGCGCCCGCCCCGCGCCGCGGGGGTTGGCGTGAGCGCAAGACGCACCGAGGGAACGGTGACCGTGACATAACGCATCACCAGCGGCTGGCCACCGACCACGAGGGCATCGAACGGCACGTGGTACAGCTGGCCGTCGGGCACGACACGCAACGCGGTCACGCCGGCCGGCAGGACGCGAAGCACCGGATCGAGCAGCCGGGCGCCTAACGACTGGGTGACGGCCCGGGTGGGCTGGTCGGCCTCCATCAGCACCGTCAGCCGGGAGATCTCCCCGCGGATGGAATCCAGCGGCACGAGGGAGACGGCGCGTACGCCGCCGTCCCACAGGGCGAACGCGGTCGTTGGCTCGCCGCCCCGCCCCGTGACAAAGGAGATCACCGCGGTGCGCGGGGGAACGAGGCGCTGCAGTTCGCTGACATCCAGTCGCCGGTCATCGAGCGCCTCGGAGCCGCCGCTCAGGGAATCGAGCGCCCGGCGGCGCGAACGCTGCAGCCACAACCAGCGCGCGCGTTCCGACTCGGCAATCGAGAACGCGCGCTCCACCTGGCCGCCGAGCACGAACCGATTCACGATCGTCGCGATCCCGAGATCGGTGTCGGAGTCGAACCGCTGCCCGGACATCAGGCGCAAGACATCCCCGCGCTCCACCGTCGGAACGCGCAGCGAATCCAG
>JAEUJK010000328.1 GCA_016794735.1 Gemmatimonadota bacterium
CAGAGCGAGATCGCGCGCGCGTGTGACGTGATGCGCGCGGCCGACGTGGACGTCGTCGTGCTGGACTGCATGGGGCACGACGCCGCCTACGCCGACGCCTTCGTGCAGCGGTGCGGCAAGCCCGTGTGGAGCACCCAGGACGTGGCGGCGCGGGCCGCCCTCGCCTACCTCCGCTAGCGATCCGGGCCGCGCACGTACACCGGACGCGTGGTCAGGCGCAGCACCTTGTCGGCGACACTGCCCAACGCAAACCTCGACATCCCCTGGCGTGCATGGGTCCGCATCGCGATGAGGTCGAACCCGCCCGCGTGCGCGAGGTCGGCCAGGGCGCGGGCGGCGCTGTTGGCGGTCAACACCACGGTGTGCACCGAGCGCCGTTCGTCGCGCCACTTCGCGGCCAGCGGCATGAGGTACTCGTGCTCCACGGCGTGGACCGCGCCTTCGTCCTGGAGGTTGGCCAGCATCACGGGCGACGGGCTCACGACATGTGCGAGGGTCAGGTCGATCGGCACGCTGTGCAGCAGCTCCGACACATCCCCGATCACCTCCTCCGACTCCGGCGAGCCATCCACCGGGATCAGGACCTTCGAGAACGGCACGCCGCGCGCGAGCATCGTCGACAGGTCGAGCCGCTGGCGCGTCACCAGCACCGGCGTGTGGATGTGGCGCAGCAAGGTCTCGGTGACGCTCCCGAGCCATGCGCGCGAGACGCCGCCGCGTCCGTGCGTGGTGAGGACGACGAGGTCGGCGTTGACCGCTCGTGCGGCCGCCTCGATCTCGTCGATCGTGTTGCCCACGCGCACGTGCGGCGTGACCTCGAGCTGGGTGGCGCGGTGGATGCGCCGCGCCATGCGCTGCAGCGTGCGCTCGCCGCGCTGACGCTGTTCGGCGTCGAAGGTCGGGTCGATGGGCGGGGCATTGATCCCGCGCACCGTCATCGGCGGAAAGACGCGCACCAGGTGCAGGGCCGCGCGATGATGGCGGGCCAGGCCGGCGGCGACGGGGATTGCCCGTTCACTGAGGGGCGATCCGTCGAGGGGAACGAGGATGCAGCGAGTCATGGGCGCCTCCACCCTGTGTGTCTGACGATCGGCGACCCGGCGGGTGCCGGGTGTCGGGGCGACGGGGTGACGCGCGTCGGGGGGTGCCCGACGTGCAGCCAATCGCTGATCTTCCGGCGCCCGGGGCGTGGTACCCCTCACCCGCGAGTCCGGACCGCACAGCACGGGAATTTCGGGAGCGAAGGATGCGGATCGAGCCGTTGAGACCAGAGGATCGCGGGGTGGCGACACCCATGCTCGTCCGCGCCTTCGCGTCCGATCCCCTCATGAACTACCTGTTCAGCGACGCCCCCATCGGGGTGCCCGGCGGCATCGCGGCGTTGATGGACCTGGCCTTCGAGACCCGGAGTTCGCGCGGATGGCCGGTGCTCGGCGCACGACAGGCCGACGGCAACCTGCACGGTGTCGCCTACCTGAGCATCCCCTCGCCGGCCCCATCCCTTGCCGGCACCGAAGCCGAGCAGGAGCCGGATCGCCTGCGTGAGACGCGCCTGCGTTTCGAGGCGACCATTGGCCCCGCGTCGCTGGAGCGGTACCGGGCGTACGAGGCCGCGTGGACCGTCGGGGCGCCGCAGCGCCCGCACCACTACCTCGGCGTCCTGGGTGCCGCGCCCGAGGCGCAGGGGCACGGCGTGGGATGTGCCCTGCTGGAGGCGGTGGCGAGCATCGTCGCCGCCGACCCCAACTCCGACGGGACCTGGCTCGACACGGAGAACCCGCGCAACGTCGGATACTATGAGCGACGCGGCTTTCGCGTGGCGGCCGAGCGTGCCCTGGGGAGCGTGACGATCTGGGGGATGTGGCGCGCGCGAGCCGCGTCGTGATCCCCGCCGGCGTTTCGCATGGCCGCTGGACTTGCGGCGAGACCGTCGCGAGCGCGACCATCGGGGCGCGACGCACGACCCACCCGTCCTCTTCCTGAATTGCGCATGACCCGACCACTCGGTGTGGCCTTTGTTGGCTCCGGCTTCAACACCCGCTTTCACATCCAGGCCTGGCGCGGCGTGCGCGACGCCGATGTGCGCGGCGTCTGGAGCCCCAATGCGAAGAACGCGGCCTCGGCCGCCGCGCTCGCCCGTTCCCTCGACGTGGGGAACGCCAAGGCCTACAAGAGCATTGCGCAGATGGTGGAGGACCCGGAGGTCGACGCCATCTGGCTCTGCGGCCCCAACCAGGCCCGGATCGAGAACGTCGAGGAGATCGTCGACACCATCGCCCGTGGTCGCGGCACGCTGAAGGGCCTCGCCTGCGAGAAGCCGCTCGCGCGCAACGTGCGGGAGGCGAAGGCGGTGGCGAAGATGGTCGCCTCGGTCGGGCTGACGACCGGCTACCTCGAGAACCAGCTCTTTTCCCCGCACGTCGAGGCCGGCAAGGCGCTCATCTGGGCGCGCGGGGCGGCCACCACGGGGCGACCCTACCTCGCGCGTGCCGCCGAGGAACACAGCGGGCCCCATGCCCCCTGGTTCTGGCAGGGCACCCTGCAGGGTGGTGGCGTGCTCAACGACATGATGTGCCACTCGGCGCTCGTGGTGCAGCACCTGCTCACGAAGCCGGGGGAGCCGTTGTCGTCGGTGAAGCCCGTCGCGGTCACGGGGCACATCGCGTCGCTCAAGTGGTCGCGGCCCACCTACGTGGCCAAGCTGCGAAAGGAGATGGGCGCCGACTATGGGAAGTCGCCGTCGGAGGACTTCGCCAGCGTGATGATCGAGTTCGAGACGGCGGACGGCCACCGCGTGATTGGCGAGGCGACGACGTCGTGGAGTTTTGTGGGCGCGGGATTGCGGCTCTCGGCCGAGTTGCTGGGCCCCGAGTATTCCATGAAGTGGAACTCGCTCGACAGCGGGCTCCAGCTCTTCTTCTCGCGCGAGGTGAAGGGACGTGCCGGTGAGGACCTCGTGGAAAAGCAGAACGCCGAGCAGGGGGTGATGCCCGTGGTGCCCGAGGAGTTCCTCGCGTACGGGTACACCAATGAGGATCGCCACTTTGTGCGCGTCTTCCAGGGCAAGGAGGCGCCGCGCCTGACGTTCGAGGATGGCGTGAACGTGGTGACCACGCTGATGGCGGCGTACCAGAGCGCGGAGCAGGGAAAGACGGTCGCGTATCCGCCGCGCGGCATCGACAAGTTTGTCCCGGCCGTGGCCCAGGGGACCTGGAAGCCGCGCGGGTAAGG
>JAEUJK010000385.1 GCA_016794735.1 Gemmatimonadota bacterium
GCCACGCTCGGCGCCGAAACCGGCCGCGCACGCGCGCAGGCCGAGCTCAGCACTACGCAGAGCGCGCCGAGGGCGAGTCGAGGGGTGTGAAGAACGGGGAGAGGCACGTGCCGGACCACGTGGGGGGAGCGAGCGCGAGGGGACTTTGGCCGCGACCGCCAAGGGAGATGAAGGTCGCTGTCAAATCGTTGGGCGTCAATTGAACCGTGCGTCAAACAACCACTATTCAACGCGCGAATCCCGCTCGGTGCAGCTCACGCCACGCCGGCCAGCCCAGTATTAGAGCAGTGCCATTACCAGGCCGATGCGGATCTTGGGCACGAACCAGGTGGATTTGGGTGGCATCAGCTGGTTCTGCTGACAGATCCGGACGAATTGGGACATCGTGACCGGGGGGAGCGTGACGGCCAGGTCATGCCGACCGGCGTCCACCTCGGCCTGCAGCCAGGCCTCGTCGCGATTGGCCCCGACGTAGGTGAGCCGCTCGTCGCGGGCGTCGGCGATCCCGAGGATGGCGTCGAACAGGTGGCGCTGGACGATGTCCGCGTCGATGTCTTGCGCTGCGTCGTTAGGGTTGAAGGTCCCGGGACGCGGACGCAGGCGCAGCCAGCGGGCGCCGTCGTACAACCCGATGTCGTGCGTGTGCGTCGGCTGCCACGCGCCGACGACCGGGGCGGCCTCGACCTCGAACGCCACGGCGAGACGCTCGCGGAGTTGCTCGCGCGTGAGCCCGCCCGCGTCCACGAGGCGGTTGTACGGTGCGATGGTCATCGTGCGCGCCGGGAAGAACACCGTGAGGAAGTGTTCGTAGCCCAGCATCGCCGCGGCCGCACTCCGGTGGTTCCCGTCCGCGACGTACGCCTGCGGCTCGCGCGCGAGGAGTTGCTGGTATGCGCGGATGGTGGCCGGATCCTGTACGATCCACACGCGATGTCGATTCCCTTCCTCGTCGCGCGTCTCGAAGGACACGGGGTGGTTCCGCGCATGCAGGTCCAACGCGGAGTAGAACTCGCCGTTCTGGTCGTCCACGGCGTTGTTCACCATCCCCATGTCGGCGCGCGTGGCCTCGGTGAGTTCGGCGCGTCCACGCGCCTTTGACTCACGGACCCCCTCGTTCCGGATGATGCTGCCGCCGGGATTCTCCGGCGTGCGGATTTCATTCGTGCGTCCCATGCCACCCAGGCCGATCTGTCGAATCGACGGGTCCGAGGGGACGGTGATCTCGTATACCCAGAGGATGTTCGTCAGCGTGCGGGTCAGCGGGTCGTTCTGCAGCTCACGCAGGTTGGCCCCGGCCTTCGCCAGCGTCGACGGCGCGTGTTCGTCCAGCAAGGCGTCGCGGGCGGGGACGTCGCATTGCGGCATGGTGATACGCAGGACGGACTTGGGCTGCCGTTGCAGGATGTCCCACGCCTCGCCGTCGCTCTGGAACTCGTCGTAGTTGAGGGCGGAGATGGCGGCGGCGGCATGCGAATCCACCGGGACGAGGGCACGGGCAACGGGATCGATCGAAGGCACGGGATGCGCGGAGCGAGGGTGCGAGACCGGGTGACGTGAGGACCGCAGGAAACCGCCTTGCCAGCGGCGGGCGAAACATGCACGGCCGGCCCTTTCGCCGCCTCCCCGGCACTCGCCACCCCCGGCACCCGCGCCCTATCTTCTCGCATCCCTCCGCCGGAGCCCCAGATGCCGCAGTCCCGCCGCGCCTTCCTCGGCACCGCAGTCGCCGGTAGTGCCTCGCTCATCCCGATGTTGCAGGCCCGCGGGCTCGAGGGCGGAAGCTGGTCCCCGCATTTCGACACCAACGGGGTGATCCGGCTCAACAGCAACGAGAACCCGAACGGACCGGCCCGTGCCGCGGTGGACGCGATCACCCGGGCGTTCGTCGACGCCAACCGCTACACGCAGTCCAACGACGCGGCGCTCCGTGCGGCCGTCGCCCGACGCCACGGCGTGAAGGAGGAGAACGTCCTCCTGGGCGCTGGCTCGGGAGAGACGTTGCGCATCTGCAGCGAAGCGTTGACCTCCAGCACCGCCCACCTGGTGGCCGCCGCACCGACCTTCGAGCAGCCTGCCGCACACATGACGCGGCTCGGTCGCGAGACGAAGGCCCCGCCGGTGGATTCCATGCTGCGCCTCGACCTTGGCGCGATGGTCGCGGCCTCGCCTGGTGCGGGGTTGGTCTTCCTCTGCAACCCGAACAACCCCACGGGCAGCGCGTACCCGCTGAGCGACGTGCTCGCGTTCATCCAGGACGTGCACCGCCGCTCGCCGAACTCCTTCGTCCTCGTCGACGAGGCGTACTTCGAGTACTGCGACCTCGCGGGTTACGGCACCGCGATCCCGGCGGCACTGGCCGATCCGCGCATCATTGTAGCGCGCACCTTCTCGAAGGTGTTTGGCCTGGCCGGAATGCGCGTCGGGTACGGCATTGCCCACGCCGACACGATCAAGCGGCTCGAGCCGTGGCGCCTGCAGAACAGCGTGAGCGCGCTGTCGTCCGCGGCCGCGATGGCCTCGTGCGAGCTGGCCGGCCACGTCAAGGAGCAGCAGCGCCTGAACAACGAGGCGCGGGCCTATGCGCTCAAGACGCTCAACGACGCCGGCTTCAAGGCGCTGCCGACCTACACGAACTTCGTGATGGCCGACATCCGGCGCGACGCCAAGGCCTTCCAGGACGCGTGTGCGAAGGAAGGTGTGGCGATCGGGCGGCCGTTCCCGCCGCTCAACACCCATGCCCGCATCTCGATTGGTACGATGGACGAGATGCGACGTGCTCTTCCGGTGATCACAAGGCTCCTCACGGCGTGAGTCGAACCGGAGGGGACCTGCGCCCTCCTCATTCGTTCCTGGTGGTACATGACCTCGGTGCTTTCCACTCCCGATGGCGCCGCATCAACCGATGATGCGGTGCCGTTCATTCATCACCTGATCGGCGGACAGCGCACCCTGGCGCATGTGGACCGCTGGGGTGCCGTCTACAATCCGTCGACCGGGCAGCAGTCGGGCGCCGCGCCCTTTGCGACGCCGGCCGACGTGGACGCCGCCGTGCTGGACGCCGAGCGGGCGTTCGCGGGATGGAGCGCCACGCCGCCGCTGCGTCGGGCGCGCGTGATGTTCCGCTTCAAGCAACTCATCGAGGAACACACCGACGAGCTGGCGCGGCTCATCGCGGCCGAGCATGGCAAGGTGGTCGCCGACGCCCGCGGCGAGGTGCAGCGCGGCCTCGAGGTCGTGGAGTTCTGCTGCGGGATCCCGCACCTGCTGAAGGGTGAGTTCAGCGAGAACGTCGGCACCGGGATCGACTCGTATTCGCTGCGCCAGCCGTTAGGCGTCTGCGTCGGTATCACGCCGTTCAACTTCCCGGTGATGGTGCCGCTGTGGATGCTGGCGCCGGCGATTGCCTGCGGGAACACCTTCGTCCTCAAGCCATCGGAGAAGGACCCGTCGAGCACCGTGCGCCTGGCCGAGTTGCTGGTGGAAGCCGGGGCGCCGCCGGGGGTGCTGAACGTGGTGCACGGGGACAAGGTCGCCGTCGACGCCTTGCTGGCCCATCCGCGCGTGCAGGCCGTGAGCTTCGTGGGATCCACCCCGATCGCGCGCTACATCTACGAGACTTGCGCGCACCACGGCAAGCGCGTGCAGGCCATGGGTGGCGCCAAGAACCACCTCATCGTGATGCCGGACGCGGACCTCGACCAGGCGGTCGATGGCCTGATCGGTGCCGCGTACGGCTCGGCGGGCGAGCGGTGCATGGCGATCTCCGTTGCCGTGGCGGTGGGCCAGGCGACGGCCGACGCGCTGGTCGAACGCCTCGCGGCGCGTGTACGCACGCTCAAGGTCGGTGCATCGGCGAGCGATGGCGTGGAGATGGGACCGCTCGTGACGGCGGCGCATCGCGACAAGGTCGCGGGATACGTGGACGTGGGAGTCTCCGAAGGCGCCACGCTGGTGGTGGACGGGCGCGGCCTGCGCGTCGATGGTCACGAGGGTGGCTTCTTCCTCGGCGGTTGCCTCTTTGATCGCGTCACGCCGGAGATGCGCATCTACCAGGAGGAGATCTTCGGCCCGGTCCTGAGCGTGGTGCGCGCGGCCACCTTCGACGAGGCCCTCGCGCTGGCGGATCGTCACCCGTTCGGCAACGGCGTGAGCATCTACACGCGCGACGGCGACTCCGCGCGCGAGTTCGTGAGTCGCGTGCAGGTGGGCATGGTCGGGGTGAACGTCCCGATCCCCGTGCCGCTGGCGTTTTACTCGTTTGGCGGCTGGAAGCAGTCAGCCTTCGGCGACATGAACCAGCATGGCATGGAAGGGGTCCGCTTCTTCACCAAGCAGAAGACGGTCACCTCGCGCTGGCCCACGGGCATTCGCGCCGGCAGCGAGTTCGTGATGCCGGTGATGAAGTAATCAGGGAATCGCGAACCGGATTCCGAGCGGGATCCGCTGCTCCGGCACCCCGGGGCCCGGGTTCACCGTCCCGGTGGACTTGCCGCCGTATTCCACCGCGAGCAACACGGCCGCAATCGCGCCGACGCCCAACCCGGCCACGGTGAGGGTGGTGCGTCGGCGATCGAGCTCGCGACGTTCGACCACCCGCAGGTCGCTGCGCAGCATCGGCATGTCGGAGTAGAACGTGCGCGTGCGCACGTTGGCCTCCATCACCGTGGACTCGACGCCGATCACGACACTGTCCCCATTCGTGCGAACGAACTTCCCGGTGAGCGACTCGCGGCGTGGTCCGCCGGGATTCTCCTGGCGCATCCGGTCCTGCGCGACCGCGGTGAGATGCACGCGCACCGGGGTGCCCGGCGTGACCTGCGACAGCTCCACGGGGACGTTGCGATAACACGCCGCCTGGGCGACGAGGGTGGCCAGGACGGCACCGCGAACAGGGAACCTCGAGAAACGCATGGGGACGGTCGGGAGGGAGCCGGCGAGACCGCCGGGCCTCCGGAATGTGCCGTTGCCCCCTGACCCGTGCAAGCCACAGGGACGAGTGGTCGGCGCCTAACGCGACCCCGGCTCAGCGCCGCGCGCGCACCAGGTCCCCGACCGCCCGCCACGCCTGGTCGATGGCCGCATCGGTATACGCGTAGGCCGCCGCGTCCGAGTTGGCGATGGCGATGCGCCCGCGGGTCACCCGGGCGAGCTCGTGGGGTGCCTGGCCCGCGGGCCACGCCGGGTCGTACAGCGAGTTGTACTCGTACGAATAGCCGTGCGACCAGCGATTCACGGTGATCCCCGCGATGTCGCGCGCCGGGTCAAACCCCGCCGGCCCCAACATGCGCTTCAGCTGCTCGCGCAGTTGCGCCTCGTAGGTCGCGAATGGGGTGGCCAGCAATTCGTTGCGGCCGAGCCGGTGCTGGTCGCGCGCCGGAAAGCCGGGCTGGTTGGGGGTTCGCAGGATGTGCAGCACCACCGGCTCCTCGGGGCCACGCGCAAAGCGGTAGTCCCCCATGCTCACCGGAAAGTCCACGCTCACCCCGCTCCAGTACATGCCCGGGCACCGGACCGTATGCACCCCCTGCGAGGCCAGGGAGGTCCAGCGCCGGATGGCAACATTCGTGTAGACCAGCGGCACCTTCACCTGGTACTTCATCGCCTGCTGCTGCGCGGGCGGGAGTTCGGTGCAGATGTGCGGGATGATCCCGTGCCAGCACGCGAGGACACACGCACCCGCCGTGACCCGCGACGCCTTGCCGTCGCGCACGTAGGTGATCTCGACGTCGCCGCTGTGGTTCGGCCGCTGGTGCCGCACCTGCACCGCAGTCGAACGCAAGCGGATGCGCACGGCATTCTGTGGGTTGTCCAGCGCCTGATAGCGCGCCCGCGCCCCGACGATGTCCACCATCGTCGAGCCATCCAGCACGCCGGGCACGAGGCGCCGCACGAGCAGTCGCGCGATGCTCGCGTTGCCGTCCGGGAAGTGGAAGATGTACGGCTCCTCGGGTCCGGCCCCCGCGGACAACCCCTGCCCCGGCCCAGCGCGTTCCCCGAGCCCGAGCCCCTGAAAGCCCGCGAAGTCGAGGCCGCGACAATCGCCCGCAGGGACCGCGTCGATCCCCAGTCCGTAGAGGTCGTGCGTGCTGTTCTGCAGGTAGGACGCGACCTCGGGCGACACCTTCACGTACTTGAGCAGCCAGTCCTTGTAGCTCGTCCGCGCGAGCAGCTCGAGCTTGGCCTCGGCGGTCTTCCCCGCGAGGTAGTCCTTCTTCTCCGCGGACAGTCGCACGAGGTCACGCTGCGCCTGCGCGGAGAGCGGCGTCTTCGCAAGGAAGGCACGATCGCCGTTGCCACGCGGGCGTCGCACCAGCACGTCCCGCCCCCACGTCTCGCGATGGAAGAAGACCCCCGGGGACAACTTGAGCCGCGTGAAGTACTCGCGATCGTAGTACCGATAGAACGCCTGCGTGTCGATCGCGAGCGTCTTGAGCAGTGCCTTGGCCTCGCGGGAGTACCCGGCCGGGCCGTCGATCGACTGCGTGCCGCCATACCCCAGCAGGGTGCGGCCATCCACGGTGAACTCGTTGCGACGCGCGTGCCCGCCGAAGTCGTCGTGGTTGTCGAGCACGAGGATCTTGGCCGACGGCCCGGCCTGCTCACGAAAGAAGTGCGCGGCGCTCAAGCCGGAAATGCCGGCCCCGACCACGACGAGGTCGTACCGGCCGTCCACCGGGGTGGGACGCCCAAACACGTCCGCGCGCGCGCCATCCCGCATGCGATGCCCGACCTCGAACGCCCCGTCGTGGCTCCCGCGCAGCCCGGTCTTCGCCGGTGGATAGTCGTCGGTGGCCTGGGCGTACAGCCCGGCACGCAACAGGTCGGACGGCCCCAGGGAGCCTAACGCCCCGATCCCGATGGCCATGCCATTGAGGAAGTCACGCCGCGTGATCTCCTCGTCCATCCCCAGGTCCCGCTCCATGCACCCTCCATCCCCAAGGTCCAGGCCGTGGGCGGGCTGGCGCCGCCCGGCCGGAATGTGCCCGCGACGCGCACGGGCGGCAAGGAAGTGCGGCGACCTAACGAGTCTCGAGTGTCCCCGGCGGGCAGTACTGCTCCGGGTGACCCCAACGGATGAGCTCCCAGGGACCGGGAGTGGGCACGGCGGACGGTTGCAGCGCATACACCGTGTACCCGGCGTTCTCCCAGGTGCGGCGCATCCACGGCGGGTACTTCGTGGCGAGCTGGGCCACCAGGGCAGAAACGCAATCGGTCCATGGATCCCGCGGCACCACCACGTGGGTGATCCGGCGCGCCTGCAACACCTCGATGTGGCCGTCACTGGTCCGGTCCGGCATCCCCATCGCCGGGACGCCGGTGCGCAACGTGAGGAGTCGCGGGTTATGGAACGCCACCCGCACCTCCGATCCCGCAGCCGATGACCTGACCCACTGCAGCATCTCCTCACCGGCCGGGTCTCCGGTGATCGAGTGCGGTGGCGGCTGGACCCACGCCCGCATCACCACCCCACCCATCACCACCACCATGAGCGCGGCGACCACCTCCGCGCTGCGCAACGTGCGCAGTCGCATCGCCACCGTGTACAACCCGGTCACCAGGCCCAGCGCAATCAACGGATACAACGGCCAGTAGTACCGGGTGTTCGCGACCGGTGAGATCAGCAGCATCGCGGCATACGCCACAACCACCACGGCGAGGAAGGTGTGGCGGTATCGACGCACCAGCACGACCGCACCCAGCACCAGCGCGAGTGCACCGACCAGGTGCCAGGCATCATTGGCCCGGTCCCCCGCGAACGGATACCCCATCACCTCAAAACACGCAAAGCGGAACTCGTTCCACGCGAGCAGCCAGCGTTGTTCCGCGCCGCGAAAGGTCGACCCCAGCAAGTCCCGGTACGGCACCTGCACCAACCCGACGGCGAGCGCGCCGAGGCCTGCCACCCCCCACACCGCCACCGGTACCCACGGACGTCCGCGCCACTGCAACCAGCGCAGGAGTCCAAAGAGCAACAGCGCCGGGACCAGCACCACGCCCGGCGCGCGGTACGCCATGGCCACCGCGCCCAGCACCGTCACCAGCGTCGTGCGCCACGCCGTCCACGTGGTCGTGCGATCCACCACCGACACGCACCCCCAGAGCAGCACACAGAACCCGGGGTCCGAGAGCGGCACGAGCAACCCCCCCGATCGTTCCATCCCGAGGGCCGTGAGGCCGGCGGCCAGGGCGCGTTGCCACGTGGGGACGTCGCGCGGGAGTGCGCGCGACACCGCCCACGCGAACAGCAGCACGAACACGACGTTGAGGGCGCGAAAGACACCGGGCTCGCGCCCGAAGAGCGCGATGATCGGCGCGAGGGTGACCGGAAATCCCGGCGGGTACGTCTCGGGTCCCACCCCCCACACCGACTCGTGGTACAGGTACCCGATGTCACCGTAGGGCCGGCCATCGAGCAGGGCGAGCGCATGCAGGAGGTACTGCGCATGGTCGCCAAGCCGCGCGTCGGGATGCCACCCCCAATGGCGCACCGTGACCAGCAGCCATGGCGCCAGCGCAAGCAGCCACCAGGCCACGGACGACCGCGTGGCCCCGCGCGACGCGTCCGTCACGCGCCCCGGACCCTGAGCATCTCCTGCGCGCGACGGCCGTCGGCCAGTGTCACGTCCTTACGGAAGGCGGCCGTACTTCCGCATCGCCGCCATCAGGCGGTCACGCGGCATGCCGTAGATGCGCAGGTCATTGGCACCGGTCATCGTCTGCGACGCCAGCAACGCGTTGGTGATCGCCGCCTCCGTCGCCCACGCCGTGGCCTGGAACAGCGGCGAGATGATCGCGTTGCTCAGCATCTTCACGGTCGACGAGTCCTGCGCCATCGCTGTCCGGGCATTGGCCGTGGAGAAGGCCACGAAGATGTCCCCCGAGCCGTTCCCCCCAAAGCCGCCTTGCCGGCCAAGCCCGACCGCCACGCGCTTGACGATGCGCTGCAACTGGTGGGGCATCAGCGGGGCATCGGTCGCCACCACGACGATGATGGAACCCTGCTCCGCATTCAGGTCGCTCGCGGCATCGTTTCCACCGCTGGCACCACACTTCGGCACGCCGCGCATCTCCGCCGGCACATCACCCGGCCCGGCGTAACACGACTGCAGGTCGGAGATCTCCTCGCCCACCGGGACTCCCGCGATGCGCAGGTCCCGTCGACTGCCATAGTTGCACTGGACCAGGACACCGACGGTGTACCCGCCCTGCGCGGCCGACAACACACGCGATGCCGTCCCGATCCCGCCCTTGAACCCGTGGCAACGCATCCCCGTCCCGCCACCCACCGCGCCTTCCAGCACCGGACCACCCGATGCGCCATCGAGCGCACTCTTCACGTGCTCGGGGGTGACGTGAAAGCCGTTGATGTCATTCAGCCCGCCGTCATACGTCTCGGCGACCACCGGGAGTCCCCACGGCTGCAGCCCGGGCTTCCCGACCTGCCACATGAGGATCGCGTCGCGCACGATCCCCACGGAATGGGTGTTCGTGATCCCGATCGGTCCCTCGAGGATCCCACCCTCCTGCAACCACGTGGTCCCGGTCATCTCCCCGTTGCCGTTGAGCGTGAACCAGGCGCCAAAGACGGGATCGGGGTTCGACTTGCCACGCGGGTGCACCACCGTGACGCCGGTGCGCACCGGTCCCTTGCCGACAACGAGCTTGCCGCTCCCCGAGATCAGCGTCGTGTGTCCCACCTCGACGCCGGCGACATCGGTGATCGCGTTCAGTCGCCCCGGCGTTCCGCCGATGGGGAGCTTGAGGTCATGCTCGCGCGGCTGCTGGGCCGCGAGGGCAAAGGGCAGGACGAGGAGCGGGATCGCGTAGCGCATGGTTGTGGGGCCAGTGAGGGCACCCACAACCTGACGCCAACCCGGCCCCGCGCAAGCACTACCGCTAGGCGACCCGACGCAACGCGTCGCGCACGCCGTCCACGATCCGGTCGATCTGCGGCTTCTCGATGATGAGCGGCGGCGACAGGGCAATGATGTCGCCCGTCACGCGGATCAGGAGCCCGTGGCGGAAGCAATCGACGTGCACATCCATCGCGCGCGCGCCCAACTTGCCGTCGCGACTCGCGAGCTCGATGCCCGCCACCATCCCGAGGTTCCGGATGTCGATGACGTTGGGCTCACCCTTGAGCGAGTGCACCGCGTCCTGCCAGTACGGGGCGAGGTCGGCCGCGCGTTCGAACAGTCCCTCGTCGCGATACAGGTCGAGCGTCGCGAGCCCGGCCGCGCACGCCAGGGGATGCCCCGAGTACGTGTACCCGTGGAAGAACTCGATGCCACCCTCGGCCGCGTTCACCACGCTGTCGTAGATCCCGTTGCGCACGAACACCGCACCCATCGGCACGGCGGCGTTGGTGATCCCTTTCGCGACCGTCATCATGTCCGGCGTCACGCCAAAATACGTGCTGCCGAACGCGGACCCGAGCCGCCCGAAACCGGTGATCACCTCGTCGAAGATCAACAGGATGCCGTGGGCCGAGCAAATGTCGCGGAGCTTCTCGAGGTATCCGCGCGGCGGCACGAGGACCCCCGCGGAGCCAGCAACCGGTTCCACGATCACGGCGGCAATCGTGTCGCCGCCGTAGGTCGCCACCATCGTCTCCAGGGCATCCGCGAGGTGCGCCCCGTGCGCCGGCTGCCCCTTGCTGAACAGGTTTTCGGCGATCCCGTGCGTGGCCGGCAGGTGCGCGTCCGTGTGCGGCATGAGGTGCGACGCGAACGCCTTCTTGTTGTTCTCGAGCCCGCCCACCGAGATCCCGCCGAAGCCGACCCCATGGTATCCGCGCACGCGGCCGATCAGGCGCTTGCGCTGCGGTTCACCGCGGCACTGATGGTAGGCGATGGCGATCTTGATCGCCGTGTCGACCGCCTCGGAGCCCGAGTTCCCGAAGAACACGTGGTCGAGGTCACCGGGCGTCATCGCGGCGAGGCGCGTGGCGAGCTGGAACTGCAGCGGGTGCCCCATGTTGAAGCCGGGGGCGTAGTCGAGGGTCGCCGCGGCCTTCTGCACCGCGGTCACGATCGGCTCCCGGCAGTGCCCGGCGTTCACACACCACAACCCGGCCGTCCCGTCGAGGATCTCGTTGCCGTCGACGTCCGTGTAGTACATCCCGTGCGCCTTCGCCAGCAAACGCGGCGCGCGCTTGAACGCCCGGTTCGCCGTGAACGGCATCCAGAGTTCTTCCAGGGAGAGGTCGGCGGGAGCGAGCGTGGCCATGGGTGCGGGATCTGGTGGGAGATCGGACGGCAGACGGCAGACGGCAGACGGCACAGCGTAACATCGGGACGCTGACGCGCAAGGCGCAGCGTGCCCGCGAGAGCTACATCGACTTCTCCGGCTCGGCGGTCGCCCGTGCCTGGGCTTCCGCATCGTCGGCGACCTCTTCGGCATCGAGCTGCGCCTCTTCCTCCTGCTCGCGCTCGGCCGTTTCCCGCTCGATCGCATCGCGCTCGGCGCGATACCGCGAGTACCACTCGCGGGTCACTTCGCCGGCCAGCTCCCGATTGCCGAGGCCGAAGGCGAGGGCCATCGCCAGGGCAATGGCACCGAAGAGGATGGCAAACGCCGTCGTGACGATGTCGGTGGCGATGCCCAGTTCCTGCAGGGCCATGAAGATCGCCAGGACCACCACGCCCCAGCGGCCCACGCGCGCGAGCGTCGGGCCGCCTTGTACGGCACCAGCCGACGCCATGATCAGCCCGCCCGTGAAGCGTCCCAGGACAATGCCGACGATGAGGATCACGATCGCCGACATCAGGCTCGGGATGTACCCCACGAGCTCGGCGAACACGTCCGCCAGCGACTCCATGCCTAACGCGTTCGCGGCCACCATGATCACCGCGAACATCACGAACCAGAACAGCAGCTTGCCCACCACCCGCGTGGGGTTGAAGTGCGATCCCGACCGCTCGACCGCCTCCATCACGCCGCCGCGGGCGAGGATGCTGTTCAGGCGCAGGCGTCGGAGCAGGCGTTCGGAGCCGCGCTCGACGAGTTTCGCGAGGAGGTACCCCGCAAAGAGGATGACCAGGGCACCTGCCAGCGCGGGGACGATGTCACCGAGCTGGGCAAAGCTCTCCTGCAGTCGTTGAAAGAAGGTCACGGGGCCGGGTGGAAGGGCGCGGCTGCAATCTAGCCCGTCCTCAGGTCCGCGTGCCCCGCTCCGCGTCGAAGATCACGCTGTTGCGGCAGACGGGGCACAGCAGCCACGTGCGGTGCCGGGCGTAGCCCAGCCCGAACGAGCCGCCGCCGATCGAACGCTCCCGCATGGGCACCGCACATCGTGGACAGCTCGCGGTGCGCCCGGCCAGCCGGGCCGCGCGCACCTCCTGCTCTTCCTCGGGCGTGAATGGGCGTTCGGTCATCAGCGAAACTGCACGGACAGGAGCGACGCACGTCGAGGTGAAGGATCGCCGGGACGTTGTGCACCACCCACCAGGTGCACCGCGTTCCATGGCGTGAGGCGCACCCGCGCCTGCGCGTTCGACCCACCAACCATCGGCCCCTCGCGCAGGCGAAGCAAGTTCACGGTGACCCCCATCCCGATGGAGGCACCAATCGCGGTCGCGGTGGTGTACGCGCGCAGGTCATTGGCCTGCGCCATCGTCGGAAGGGCGAGCCCGATCAACCCGCCGGCGAGTGCCCCGAGGTTGAGCTGGGTCGACTGCGACTCGGTGAGGTCGAACGGCTTGGCCAGCGCCCGCGCACCGATGATGGAACCGGCGATCACGCCCCCGGTGAGCGCGCCGGCCACCAAGCGCTCGTCACTGCCATCAGCCAGGGCGGTTGCCGCACCAACCACACCGATGAGGGAAGCCGTCTGGATGGCCCCCACGTCACCGGCCGTGATCGAATAACGCGAACGACGAACCCACTGCAGCCCGAACGGATATCCCGCGAGGATCGCGGCCATCACGCCAGCCGTCGGGCCACGGTTTCCGGATTCCTTCCATCCACCAGCCATCCCGATCGCGCCAGCCGTCAACGCGCCGGCGTACGTCGATCCCCAGGTCGCGCCATGCGCTTCTCCGTCGGAGAGGTCGCGCCCGGCCGAGAGGCCAAGGCCGGTCGCAAGCATGCTTCCACCCATCCGGGCCACCGCCGCACCACGAGCCGACGGGTTCTCGCCCGACACGACGTATGCGAGCGCGTCTCCAAGGATGCCGCCGCGCAACATCCCGTCGGTGGCCAGGTGATTCTGCGCGCGCGAGATGCTCGTCGATCTCGCGATCCCGCTCCCCGCGAAGAAGGACGCGCCCACGGTCGCCAGGTACGCCGCCACCGAACCGGGAGCGTCACCCACGAGGATGGCCATCGACGGCCCCCAGATGGTCGCCCCTGCGAGGGTCATGTTGCGCGTGAAGGCACCACCGGCGGGTTGCGAGAGGATGTTCGCGCCCTCGGTGGTCGTCGCCACTCCACCAACCGCGGCCAGCGACTGCGAAACCGCCGACGCGAGCGACGATCGCTCCCCGTCGCTGAGCACCGTGCGCTCGAGCGCCCCGTCGGGTCGCTGCACCACGAGGACGAACCCACCTTCGGATCGGGCGTACAGCCGCGCCTCCACGAAGTCGCCGGTCACGCGCCACGGCTCCCCCACGCGAAAGCGCGAGACAAACCGCGGCGTGATGCTCTGCACACGACCGGCCGTATCGAACGGCACCGGACGTTCCACGGACTGCGCGTGCACCACCCCCGCCACCATCCAGCCGATCACTCCAAACAGGCGCAGTCGCATCACGCACTCACCGGGAACGGGTGTCCCATCCTACCCAGCGCGGGGCCAGGGTTCCACGCCGAGGCGTCCGTCACGCGTCGGACGTCAGATCTCCACCACGACCTTGCCGTACTGTGCCCCGGACGCGAGCCGTTCGAACGCGCGACGCCCCTCGACGAGCGGGACGACGGAATCCACCACCGGTCGCAGCCGCCCCGCGGCGAAGGCGTCGGCGATCGCGGCAAACTCGCGCGGGGTCCCCATCGTCGATCCCATGATCGTCCACTGGTTCCAGAACAGGCGACGCACATCGGTCTCGACCATCGGCCCCGACGTACCGCCGCACGTGACGAGGCGCCCTCGCTTGCCCAGCGCGCCTAACGACTGCTTCCACGTCGCCTCGCCCACGCTGTCCACCACGACGTCCACACCGCGCTTGCCGGTCCGGGCGCGCACCTCGCGCCCCACGTCGACCGCCCGGTGGTTCAGCACCTCGTCGGCGCCAAGCTGCCGGGCGCGTTCGAGTTTTTCGTCGCTCCCCGAGGTCACCCACACCCGCGCGCCGAGCCCCTTGCAGATCTGCAGCGCCTGTTGTGCCACCCCGCCGCCGATCCCCCAGATGAGGACGTTGTCCCCCGCGCGAACCTGCGCCCGCGTCACCACCATCCGCCACGCGGTCAGCGTCGCCAGGGGAAAAGCCGCCGCATCGATGAACGAGGCGTCCGCCGGAATCCGCGCGAGGTTGCCCGCGGGCACCACGACGAATTCCGCGAGGGTCCCCGGATGGTGTTCGCCCAGGATGCCATAGCGCAGGCACAACGGCGCGGCGTCGTCCAGGCAGTACTCGCAGGTGCCGCACGAGATGCCGGGGTTGAGCATGACCCGCTCCCCCGGACGAAAGCCGGACTCCGGCCCCGCCGCGTCAACCACCCCGGCCCCGTCGGATCCCATGATCCATGGTGGCGTCATGGTGATATGGGGCAACCCCCCGAGCATGAAGAGATCCAGGTGGTTCAGGGCGCCCGCGTGGATGCGCACCCGAACGTCGTCGGCACGCGTCAGTTCCGGGACCGGCAGGTCGTCGCGAAAGACCAGCTGTTCGGGGCCGCCGTGCGCGGAGATGGTGAGAGCTCGCATGGCTCGTGGTGCGGGTTATATTCTCTGGGCCGCAACTCGTGACTGTGTCGTGAGTTGCAACCCTCGAACCGCCTCGAGCCACGCATGCTCTCCATCGCCGTCCCCCCCCTCGGTGAGTCGATCGTCGAAGCCACCGTCTCCCGGTGGCTCAAGAAGGAGGGGGACCAGGTCGGGTCGGGCGAGACTCTGGTCGAGCTCGAGACGGACAAGGTAACGGTCGAAGTTCCTGCGCTGAAAGCAGGGGTTCTGACCCGTCGCCTCAAGGGTGAGGGCGATGTCGTGAAGGTCGGCGAACTCCTCGGCGAGCTCGACGAAAACGCCACCGCAGGTGCGGTGGCCGCTCCGGTCGCGGTCGCTCCCCCTGCACCGGCACCCGCGGCGCCGGCCCCTGCCCCCGCGCCAGTCGTCGCCGCACCGCCGGCCCCGGCGCCTGTCGCCGCCGCTGAACCGCCCAAGGCATCACCCGCCGCCGTGCGCGTCGCGGCCGAGGCGGGCGTGCCCCTCGGCGACGTCACCGGGACGGGTCGTGGCGGGGTCGTGAGCAAGCCGGACGTGATCACGCACATCGCATCGGCGCCGGTTGCGGCGCCGACGCCAGCACCCGCGGCGGCTGCACCGGTTGTCCCCGCAGCCGCCCCCGCTCCGGCAGCGGCCGCCACGCCGGTGGGACGCGAGACGCGCGAGAAGATGACGACGCGCCGCAAGCGCATCGCCGAGCACCTGTTGGAGTCGCAGCACGCCACGGCGCACCTCACGACGTTCAACGAGATCGACATGACGGCCGTGGAGACCCTCCGCGCCCGCGTGAACCCCAAGCTCGAAAAGGAGCAGGGGTTCAAGTTGTCGATGATGCCGTTCTTCGTGCGGGCAGCCTGCATCGCGCTGAAGCAGTACCCGGTGGTGAATGCGCGCATCGACGGCGACCACATCATCTACCACCACTACGTGAACATGGGCATCGCGGTCGCGTCCGATGCCGGGCTGGTGGTCCCGAACCTCAAGAACGCGGA
>JAEUJK010000428.1 GCA_016794735.1 Gemmatimonadota bacterium
ACGAGGAGCATCGCCGAGAGGGCGACGAGGGGCGTTGCACCCCAGGCCAGGAACATTTCACCGGACGACAACGTGGACCGCACGGCCAGGTCACTCGCGTCGTGCACCAGCCCCGGTGCCACGACCGCGGGAAGACCGGCCACGGTGAGCGTGGCGCACAGCCGACGGAATGACGGCGCCGATGCACTCACGGCTGCCGCGCTCCGGGCGGTGTGTAGCGGAACAGGAGCAGGTCGTAGGTCGTGTCGGGCTTCGCCATCCACTGGCGCGCCGAATCCGGGAGGAAGTTGTCGAGCAGTCGCAGGTCCGACGGCGCCCCGGCCGGCACACGCGCCACCAGCGCCATGCGATCGGCGCGCGCGGCAAAGCGCTCCTGGATGATCGGCGCACGCCGCATGTAGATCCCGGTCACCAGGTAGCGGGGTGTCACGAGGGTATCCAATCCCTCCAGCGTAACACGCTCCCATGAGGGATGCCCGCGTCGCTCGAGGTAGAAGGCCAGTGCCGGCTCCCCAAGCACGCTCACCGGCTCACCCGGGGGCAATTCGGCGGCAATACGATCCGCCGCGTCGCGCAGCCCGCGCGCCGCACGCCAGGGATCCGACGGGTCCTCGCGCAGCGGAGCCGCCCAGGCCACCACCGCGACCCCAACGACTGCCAGCAAGGTTGACGGGATCGCACGCCCCTCGCGCCCGGCCAGGTGCTCGAGCCCGGCGCCGCCTAACGCGCACCACGTCACCGCGAGGGGCAGGAGGAGCCGGAAGTACGGGTGGTAGACCGGGGCCATCACGAACCACAACGCCACGAGCGCGCCGAGGACCCACGCCGGCGTGGTGACGCCAGCGCGCCACTGGTGGACGAGTGCCATCACCATCAGCAGGACCCCAACCGCGGCCCCGCCAAGCCCCCACCCGAGCAGTGCGGCCACCACGACGACCCACGCCGGCACGCTCCGTCCGCGGCGCCACGCCACGAGTTGCGCCACGAGGACCGCCACCGGCGCGGAGGCACGACTCCACACGCCCTCGAGGTACCCCTGCTGCTGCACCTGCTGCCACAGGTTACCAAACCAGTCGAGCCGCAGCATCGTCGCGAAGTACGAGACCCACCCGGCGCTCGATCCCGGCTGCGACTGGATGAAGAAGGTCCACGGGAGGTAGCAGGCGAATGCCACGGCGCTCATGACGAGCCAGCGGGCCGCGGCCTTCCGCGTCTCGTGCCACCCGGCGTCCTGGAGTTTCCACCGCCCCGCAATGACCATCGCGGCGATCACGAGGGCAAACCAGCCATGGTACTTCGTGTTCCACGCGAGGCCGATCGGGAGCCCGGCCAGCGCCCACGTGCGCATGCGACCGTCGTCCAGGGCACGGCGCACGGCGCCTAACGCCAACAGGAAGGTGAGGGCAAAGGTGACATCGGTGAGCGCCGTGCGGCTCATCAGCACGTGAAACTCGTTCAACGCGAGGAGCCAGGCCGCGGCCGCCGCCGCGACGCCGCCGAACCAGCCGCGCACGAGCCACCACAACACGGGGATCGTGACGGTGCCAAGGACGAGGTTCACCGCGAAGGGACTGCGCTCCGGATCGATCCCCAGCAGGTTGGCCAGCGCGACCAGGGAGAAGTAGACTGGCGGCGAGAATTTCTGCTGCTCGGGGAACAGGGCCGGGGCGTGTCCGCTCGCGACACCAAACCCGGAAAAGGCGTAGACGCCCTCGTCGAAGTGCGTCAGCGCGAGGGCCTCGGGTGCCCAGGCACGCAGGGCACCACCGAGCGCGGTGGCCAGCAGGAGCAGGATCCACTCCATGCCATCCACCGCCCCCGGGGCAGCTCCCGCGGCGCCCGCGCGCGTCTGCGGCCAGCTCCAGCGCGCCACTCAGCGCCCCCCGGCGACAGGCGCCACGCGATACAAGGTGCCCGGCGCCCCGGTCGCCACCGGGGTGACGAGGCCGGTCGCCTCAACCGCCGCGCGATCGCGCGCCTGGCCCACGAGGAGCCAGGTGGCCCCGGACTCCGCGAGCAACGGTGCCAGCGAGTCCGCCGGCGTGGTCAGCGCCCGCTGCAGGCGCTCGTGCTTGGCCTTGTAGCCCACGGTGAGGAAGAAGTGCCCCACGTAGAACCGGCCGGGAAACGCCGGCGCCGCCCACAGCAGGTCAGGCGCCTCGGCAAGCAACACATCGTTGGTGGTTGCCTGCGCCTCGAGCGCGTCCCGCAAGGTGCGATGGTCCGGCGACAGGTAGATGAACGGCGCGTCCGGCCGGAAGCCGGAGAAGACCCACGACCGCGCCACCTGCCAGGTCGGCCCGGCCCCGAAGATGGCCAGCGCCACCAGCGACGCCCGCCAGTTGGGCGCCCCGAACCGCGCGCCATAGATCATCGCCGCAATCAGCAGCACCGGCACCGACATGGTGAGCGTCCCGCGGTCCGGGTACGGATAGAACGGCCCGGACAACGTCAACACGGTGCATGCCGCGGCCCACGCCACGAGGAAGCGCTCGCGCACGCCGGCCCGCTGCCAGAAGTCGCGCAACCCGATCGCCATGAGCACCCAGGCAATCGGGAACGCCAGCACCACCACCGAGAAGAGGATGTTCACCGCATGCCAGGCCGGCAACGGCAGCCCCGAGCGCGCATAGAGGGCGCCTAACGCGGCATAGGTGACGCCCACCGACACCGTGCACCAGCCGAGGACCTTGAGCGCTGCGCGACGTTCATCGAGCTGCCGCCACGACGCCAGCACGGCCGCCGCCCCGATCGCCCAGAGCGTCACTCCTTCATACACGTGCAACAACGTCATCGCCGCAAATCCCACGGCAGCAAGCGCCGCCCGACCGGTGCTGTACCGTTCGATGGCCCGGGCAAGTGCCAGGATCGCGAGCAACGCCACGATCCACAGCAGCATGAAGTGCGAATCGAACAGGGCGCGGAAGATGTAGTGCCCCCGATACTCCTCGAAGACGGGCCACTCTGCCGCCGGATCAATCAGCAGGCGACGCAGGATCCCCACCTGGTTCAGCACCGGCGTGCTTTCCAGCAGCTTGATGTGGCCCCCGAGCCCACCGCCGAACATGATGGCCCCGTACGCCCACCAGCGCATCACACCAGGCGCCAGCGTGCGTGCGACGAAGACCCACGCCAGCCACGCCAGCACCACGGCGAACAGGGCGCCGCTCCACGCGTACACCGCCTCGGGCGTCGCACCCGTCAACCGCGCGACCTGGCCGACCGCCCAGTAGTAGAACACGGGCAGGTGTGCCCGATTCGGTTCCGTCGTGAACGTGTTCGTCACGATCGGCCCTTCGCGCACCGACTGCCGCTCCCAAACCCGGTACTGCATGTAGTCCGGGGAGATCGTCAGGTTGCCGGAGAAGGTGTACCCATCTCGCGCGCTCGCCTGCGCGTGCCAGTACGGCATCATGTGCAGGCAAGCCGCCAACACGGCGACCACTGCCACGATGAGTCGGTGCGACCCCCACCTGCGGTCCCCCTCCCCTGCCATCATCTGTCGTTGGTTGCCGGTCGAGTCATGTCTCGGAAGTGCGCCCAGGGTGCGGAGGCCAAAGCCACCCGCGGTAGAGCAGGATGCACGCCACGAATCCGGACAAAACTACCGAACTTGCGACCAGTCGGCTGGCGGGGAACCGAGCGCGTATCTCCTTCCGCGACGACTACTTACATCGCCCGCTGGTCACGCGCCGGGGGCCGCCGCGAGGGCTACTTCTCCGGCGTTCCCCGCTCGTCGCCGAGGACCCGCCGCACCTCGCGGCGAAACTGCGGGACCAGCACCAGACCCGTGTCTGACCCGACCCGGTTTTGCAGCAACGTGGGGTCCTGGCGGTAGCCGTAGAGTTCCTCGAATTCCTTGGTTCCGGAGAGGATGTACTGCCAGCCGTCGCGAACCATCGACAGCATCCCGTCGGCGAGGGCCGTCAGGGACTCCCCCCGAACCACGTTGTAGCTCGCAATCGCGGGGCTGGTCGTTGCGGTGTCGCCACGCCAGCGGCCAGAGAGGGTCCGCCCCGGGAAGGGGGCGGTCAATCCGGTGAGGTCGAGAATGGTTGCCCCGAGGTCACGGAGCGACACCTCGCCACCCACGCGCATCCCCGCCGAGAGCCGCCCATCGAGGCGGACGATCAGGGGCACGTGGAGGAGGGGAGCGTAGATGCTGTTGAAGTGGCCCAGCATGTTGCGCTCACCAAAGTGCTCCCCGTGGTCGGCCGTGATGATCACCAGGGTGTTGCGCAGCGCCCCCGACGATTCGAGCGTCTGGAACAGCCGACCCAGTTGTTCATCGAGGTAGGCCAATTCCGCATCGTAGAGGTCGCGCGGGCTCGGCGCACGCTTGGCGGAATCCGTCGTGCCCTGGAAGCGGGTGCGGAACGGCTCGATCGGCTCGTAGGGATCGTGCGCGTCGAAGTAGTTCAGGAAGGCCAGGTAGGGCCGCGTCGTGTCCCGGCCAGCGTGCCAGCGCAGGAACTCGCTGGAGATCTCTTCGGCCGTGTTCTCCACCAGCTTCGGCAGCGGATTCTCCTGCAGCTCCAGGCGACGGATCGCGCCAGCCACTTGTCGCAGGGAGGATGCCGCGAGCACCTGGGCGGTGAACTCGGTGCGGCCGAAGTGCGTGCTCTTGAGCACCTGTTCGAAGGAGCGCGGCAGGTCGCGGAAGGTCTGGAATCCGCGCGCGAGGCCGGACTCCCACGACGCGTACGCCACGTTCCCCACGGCCCCGAAACTCTGGTAGCCGCGGCGGGCCATCAACTCCGCCAGCGTGGAGTCGCGACGATCGAGCGGCGCCTTGTAGTCGGCATTCAGGTTCGCCGCGTACTGGCCGGTGAAGATGCCCGCATGGGACGGAAGGGTCCACGGCGCCGTTGCAATGGCCGACTCGAACACCACGGACTTCTGCGCAAAGGCATCGATGGCCGGCGTCGTCGGGCGCGCGTAGCCATACACGCCGAGTTCATCCGCCCGCACCGTGTCCAGGATGATGAGGAGCACGTTCGGGGCTCCCACTGGTGCACTCCCGGTGGTCTCCGGCGCGCGGTCGCCGCCAATGAAGGTGCCCAGGAGCACGGGCACGGCCAGCAACGAACCGGTCAGGATCGACAGACGCGGCAGGCGTTCCCACGCCAGCACGGCCCGTCGACTGATTACCGTGCCGGCACCGGCGGCCAGCATGAAGGCGGGAAAGAGCCCGATCTCCGTGAATGGCAACAGGAAATCGAACAGCACCATCGTGGCGAAGGCCCAGACCGAGGACTGCGCTGCCTGTGCCGGGGTGAGGAACCTGGCCACCACCCCCACCGGGATCGCCAGGGCCCCGAACAGGAGCAGGTACCCGAGGGGGGTCATCCAGTGGTAGTCCCGGCTCAGGAACACGAAATCGTGCATGAGGTACCGCACGAACAGCACCCGGGCGACAAACGCCGCGGCGGCCACCATGGCGGCCGCGAACGCGAGCGAGAGGACCAGCGACCGACGAGTGGGCGTGGCGGTCACGGGAACGGGGTTCATGCAGCGCGGGACAGGAGAAGCGAACGGGCGTTCGGGCGGCCCGTTGCGGACGCCTAACGGGCGAAGATCGTCACCACACCATCCGTCGGAATCGTGGCCTGGATCGATCCCCCGCTGGTGATCGTCTGGTCCGCGAGGCTGACGTTGTACGCCCCGGTGGTCCCGTAATTGATGCCGTAGGTGCCCGGAGGCAAGCCCCGCACCGTAAAGGTGGCGCCGCGCTTGGCGCGCACGACCGCCACGTGCTTCCCGTTGGCGTTGCGGAAGGCCAGCGGCAACAGGTCCGTGGAGTTCCCCGACACCGCCCCCAGGCGCACGGCCCCGCGCCGTACATACGCGAACACCTGCCGCAGCAACTTGGAGTGGTTCGTGATGTTGATGCGCGGGTTGTTCGGGTCCGTCTGGTTGATCTGGTAGTACACACCCTGGTTGTCCGGATTGTCCCGGTTCCCGCAGAACGCCGACGAGAACTGCATCCAGGACGAGACCTGCCCGATCGTCAGGTCTTCGTATAGCGCGTCGAACCCGCTGCCGATGTGTTCGGTCATGCTCGTGCGAATGCCATCACGCACGGCGCGAAGGCCGATGGCGGCGAGGGCCGGCGTCGACAGGGCCACGTACCGATGGTACGCGAGCTCCGTCACGAGGCCACGGGCGCCGGGCACCGCGGTGATCCCGTCGTAGTACACGGAGGCGTTGTAGACGGAGGTCGTGGACGGCGCCATGATGTCCGGCTGGAAGCCCGCCGCCGAGAGCCGGTTCTTCACCGCCACCAACGCGCGCCCCATTTCGGTCGGCGTGTAGGGCGTGCCCTCGGGCTCCAACAACATGTCGAGTGCATCCGGCACGAATCCGTACTTCTTCTTCAGGTGCTTGAAGGCCTCGGTGACCACCTCGGCATACTCCTCGGCGGCGCGCATCGGGTAGAACGTGCGGTTCACACCGCTCCGCTCGTTGTCCACCACCGTCAGCACGAAGTACATGGTCTCGCCGCGCGCCAGGAGCCGCTGCCGGAGGGGCAGGAGCGCGTTGTCGACGTTGCCATCGAGGAACGACCAGTGGAAACGGGTCGTGTCCGCGACGAAGGGGTCGTTGTTGTCGTTGACCGGGTCGAACCAGGACGCCGTGTACGTCGGATTGTCGATCAGTCCGTTGGCAAACTCGGTGTGATAATCGCGCGTGTTCTCCATTCCCGAGCGCAGCGCGATCGTCATGCGATTCATGCCCAGCTCGTTCACCAGGCGGTCCCACAAGGCCACCTTGTAGTTCGCGAAGGCCGTGGCGTTGCAGTCGAACCATCCGTTCTGTCCTGCGCCTTGCCAGCCAATGATGGTCTGGTAGGTGATGCTCGGGTTCACGTCGACGATGTTGCTCAACGCCGCGCCGGTCACGGTGACGACCGCCGAGTCCAGGCGGCCCGCCTGCGACATCGTGATGATCGCCGAACCGGGGGCGAGCCCCGTCACCAACCCTGTGGGCGAAACCGTCGCCACCACCGGGTTGAGCGTGAGCCAGAGCGGGATCTCGTCCGTGGTGACGTTCCCCTGCGCATCACGCGCGGTGCCGGTGAGCTGCACCGTGGCGTTCACGGCAACCGAGGCCGTGGCCGGCGTGATGTCCACGCGAGCCACCGACCCGCCGGTCTGCGGAATCACCGTGACCAACGCGGTCGCCGACTTTCCGGCGGTCGTGGCAGTGATCGTTGTGGTCCCGGCGGCCACCGCGGTCACATACCCCGTATTGGTGACCGTCGCGACTCCAGGCGAGCTGCTGTTCCAGGTGTAGGTGGCGCCGGGCACGGCGCGCCCCACCGAGTCATACGCGACCGCGGTCAGTTGGTCAGGACGGCGAACCGGGAGGGTGAGGCCGCCCGGTGAGACGACCACACGCGCCACGGGGCCGGGTTGTGTGCTGCCCACCACCGTGACCGCGGACGTTCCGCTCTTTCCATCGACCGTCGCGGTGATGGTGGCGAGGCCCGCCGCAACCGCGGTAAGCACACCTGCCGGACTGATTGAGGCCACGGCGCTATTCGACGAGCTGAAGGTGATGGCCTTGCCTGCGAGCGCCGTGCCGGCACTGTCGTACGGCACAGCCGTCAGGGGCAGGGTCTGTCCGGCCGAGAGCAACACGATCGAGGGCACCAGGTCGACCCTGGCGGTGATCCCGCCACCGGTGTTCCCCGCCTGCACGGTAATCGGAATCGTGGCCGAACGCCCCTCGCTGGTCGCCACGACCTGGGTGGTACCGGCGGCGACGCCAGTGACGAGCCCGGTGCTGGAGACAGTGGCGATGGATTGGTTCGCGCTGGTCCAGGTGATCGTGCGGCCCGGCAGCGTATCGCCGGCAGCGCCAACCGCCACTGCAACCAGCGGCGCAGACGCTGAGACATTGAGCGTGAGTGACGTTGGCGACACCAACACCTGCGCGACCTGCGGCCGCGTGACCGTCACCTGAACCCCCGTGCTCCGCCCCTCGCTGCTCGCGGTGATGGTGGTCGAGCCGATGGCCACCCCGGTGACGAGCCCGCTGGCCGAGACCGTAGCCACCGAGTTCTCCGCGCTGCTCCACGTGACCGACCGCCCGCTCAACGACGAACCACTGCTCCCGACGACCACGGCGGTGAGCTGCCCCGTCGCTCCGACCAGCACCGACAACGTGGTGGGCGTGACGTCGACGCGGGCCACCGTCTCCGCCGGTGTCACCACCGTGGGGCTGCCGGAGCCGTCGCCGCCGCAACCCGCCACGGTCAGCAGGAAGGCAACGTGGATTCGACGCAGTGACTGCATGGAGTGAGGACCAGGAAGAGGTACCGGGAACGACACCTTTGAGGCCTGTCGCCCTGAATTACACACCTGACGAACGGGGGGATCCTCGGCGCGGAGAATGACGAGTGGGCGGTGCGCCTCGCAAGCCCGGCGCGGAGCCGCTTACGGCGATGTGACGCGAATCACACGGGGCGCTGGTATCTTCCCCGCGGCGTTCCGCCGTTGCCCCCCGCAGCATCCCGCGTCGTCACGGCACATGGCTTACCAGCACGGTTGGATCGAACTCGTTTGCCCGCGGTGTTGGGGCGAGCTGCACGAGCGCCCATCGACGGCGGCGCACGTCGATCGCGTGCTGCACTGCGCCTCATGTCCGCACGACTACGAGGTCGTGCTGGGGATCCCCGACCTTCGCATCTTCCCGGACCCCTACATCTCGGCGATCGGCGACCAGGTCAAGGGCCGGATGCTGGCAACGACCTTCGACGACTCGGACCTCGCCGCGATGGCCCGCCTGTACTACCACATCACGCCGGAAACACCGCCGCGGGATGTCGAGCTGAACCTGGTGCGGCTGCAGGGTGCGGTCGCGCGCGCGAGCGCGACGCTCACATCGCTGGACGCAAGCCTGGGCCCGCTGCGCGGCGAGCGCCTCCTCGAGGTGGGGTGCGGGACCGCCCCGATGCTCATCGCCACGGCCGATCGATTTCCGTGGAGGGTCGGGGTGGACGTCTCGTTCCGATGGCTGGTGATGGCGCGACGCCGGCTCGCCGACCACGGCGTGGAGGTCCCGATGGTGGCCGCGTGTGGTGAGGCCCTGCCCTTTCGGAATGGCACCTTCGACACGGTGCTCATGGACTCGTACCTCGAGATCACGGCGGACCAGGACGCAGCCCTCGAGGGCGCAGCGCGTGTCCTCGCCCCGAAGGGCCGACTGGTCGCGTCGACCCCCAACCGGTTCAGTGTGGGACCGGACCCGCACGTCGGCGTGCCGGGCGGTGGATACCTTCCGCAGTTTGTCGTGAACAGCATCGCCAAGCAGCGCATGGCG
Source organism: Gemmatimonadota bacterium (assembly GCA_016794735.1). GTDB lineage: Bacteria > Gemmatimonadota > Gemmatimonadetes > Gemmatimonadales > Gemmatimonadaceae > RBC101. The sequence goes on from JAEUJK010000428.1 coordinate 9,328, forward strand.
CGTCCACCGCTGCGGCACCTGCTGGGACCCGGCGGCCTCGCGCGTGCCATGCGACGCGCGGGCTTTCGCGATGTGCGGGTGCAGCTGGCGCAGGTCTCCGACGCGCAGCTGGCGACCCAGGGCGCCCTTGGCCGCATGGCGGGCACCTGGTTCAACCGCCTGAGCCGGCTCCCGGTGGCGCGCCAGCTGCTGCGGGGCATCGGGCCGATCCTGCACGCGAGCGGCCACCGGGCATGACGGCCCCGGGCCTGAGCGTCGTGCTCGTCCCGTTAGGCGGCGTGCGGGCCGTGCGCGACGCGGCGGCCGCCATCGCCACTGCCTGCGCCGGCGTCACCTGGGAACTGATCGTCCCCGTCCCACCGCGACTCCGCCCCGCACTCACCGACACTTCGGGCTTTCCCCCGGGCACGTCGTTCATTCCGGCTGACGACGACAACCCGTGGGTCCTTCGGGCCCTCGCGGTGCGCGCCGCACAGGCACCGGTGGTCGTCACGTTCGAGGACCACGCCCGACCCGTGACCGGCTACGGGGCGCAGCTCCTCGCGGCGCACCAACAGCCGCATGCCGCCATTGGTGGCGTGGTCGCAAAGTCGGGGAGCGACACGTCCACCGGCTGGGCGATGTACTTCCTGGACTACGGCCGCTACATCCCCCCGCAACACGCGGGTCCGCGCGAGTACCTCACCGCCTGCAACGTCAGCTACAAGACGGCTGCCCTCGCGGCCGTGCGCGACGCCTGGTCGCACGACATGCACGAAACGACGGTGCACATGGCCCTGCGCGCACGTGGCGAGACCCTCTGGCTGGACCCCGCGCTGGTGGTATTGCAACAGCGCGACCAATCGTTCGGTGAGGCCGTCGCCGAGGTGCGGCGCCATGGCGAGGCCTTTGGCCGCGACCTCGCGCGTCACCTGCCCGCGAGCCGTCGATCGGTGCGTGTGCTCGCCTCACCGCTGGTGCCCGTCGTGCAGCTCCTGCGCGCCGCCTCCCACCTGCGGCGCGCCCCGCACCTGCTGCCGCGCTTTGTCTTGGCCTTCCCCGCACTCGTGGCCCTCGCGGTGTCGTGGGGCCGCGGGGAAGCGGCGGGCCTGTGGTCGGGGCGCCCGTGATCGGCGCACTCGCGGCGCACGGCACGATCCTGCTCGCGTGGGCGCTTGCCGCGCTCGTGCTGGTGGGCGTTGGCCGCGTGCTCCAGCGCCTTTGGGGGATTCCAGCCAACGCGCCGCGCGCGACGTCGCACGCCTTCTGGCTCGGATACGGCGGGTCGGTCGCCGTGCTCCAGCTGTGGCACCTCGCCCTCCCCGTCGACTCGCGTGCGGCGATGCTCCTCGCGGCCATCGCCCTCGCCGGCTGGTGGCGTCCGCCTGCCCTCGCTCGACTCACACCCACCACGCTCCTCGCCCTCGCCCTGGTCGTGGCATGGGTCGCCAACCGCGCGCTCGGCCCGACCGCGCTCTTCGACACGGGGATGTACCACCAACCCAGCGTGGCGTGGGCGAATGCGTGGCCCGCTGTTCCCGGTTTGGGCAACCTCCACGGCCGGCTCGCCTTCAACTCCAGCGCCCTACTGTTCGACGCCGTGCTGGACCTTGGTCCCCTCGATGGGCAGTCTCTCCACGTGGCCAACGGGCTCCTCGTGAGCGCGCTGCTCGTCGAGGCCCTCGTCGCCGCACGATCCCTCAAGGCGGGCAGCAGCGCCCCGATCGACGTCTTCACGCTCGCCATCTTCCCCGCCGTGGTGCACGCCGTCGTCAGGCAGGACGTGCGTTCGCTGTCGACCGATGCGGCAGTGGCCGCCCTCGTGCTCGTCACCATGCGTGCACTCGTCGATCTCCTCGCCCCTCCCGCGGGGGAACGTCGCACCGCCGGCCATGCCGCCGCCGTCGTGTTCCTCGCGTCGGCGGCCGTGACCGTCAAGCTGAGCGCCGCGGTCATCGGGGCCACGGCTGCGCTGGTCGCCGTGTGGATGGCGTGGAAGTCCGCGGAGGAATCGCCCCGCGGGTTCATCACGCGGTCGCTGCCCGCGGCCCTCCTCGTCGGCGGCTGGCTCGCCCATGGCATCGTGCTCAGCGGGTATCCGCTCTACCCGGCCACGGTGCTCGGGTTGGACGTGGACTGGCGCGTACCGCTCGAGCAGGCCCGGGCCGAGGCCGCGTGGGTGACGATGAGCGCGCGCAACCTGAACTCCAACGTCATCTACCCGGGGATGTCGTGGCTGATGCCCTGGGTGCGTGGGGTGGTGGTCCGGGGCGACCCGTTTGCGCAGTTCACCCTGCCCGTGCTGCTCGTCGCGGCCCTGGTCGTCGCTGGCCTCCGCCCGGTCCCGCGCGCACGCTGGCGCGCGGCGTGGCTCCCGTTAGGCGCTGGCGCGGCATTCTGGGTCGTGGCCGCACCACACACGCGGATGGCGCAGGGGATCTTCTGGGGGATCCTCGCGGTTTGCGTGGTCACGTGGGTCCACGAGCGACCCGACCGCCTCCGCTGGGTGCCCCGCGCCGCCCTCGCGATCGCCCTGGCCCTCCTCGC
>JAEUJK010000441.1 GCA_016794735.1 Gemmatimonadota bacterium
GCGCGAGTGTTACCGCGCCGTCGTCGCCGCACGGGTCCACGGCGCCGACGGGCGCATCGTTGGCATCGTGAACACGCTGGAGTGGATCTCGTTCAACGTGGGGCCCACGTTGTTCGAGTGGATGGCACGCCATGCGCCCGATACGGCACGTCGCATCGTGGAGGCGGATCAGGCGAGTGTGCGTCGCCTGGGGCATGGGAACGCCATCGCGCATCCCTACCACCACGTGATCCTCCCGCTCGCCTCGCGTCGCGACAGGCGCACCGAGGTGCGCTGGGGCATCCGGGACTTCCGGCGTCGCTTCGGGCGCGAGCCCGAGGGGATGTGGCTCCCGGAGACGGCCGTCGACGACGAGACGCTCGATGTGTTGGCGGAGGAGGGGATCCGCTTCACGATCCTCGCCCCGCATCAGGTCGTTGGGGCACCAGCGAACGGCCACGCGGGTCGCTACGTCACCTCGCAGGGCCGCGAGATTGCGCTCTTCCCGTATCATGGGGAGATCTCGCACGGCATCGCGTTCGGCGGGCTCGTGCGTAACGCCGACACCTGGCTCGACGCCCTGTGGGACGTGAAGGCGTCGCGACGCCGGTCTGGCGCGCACGAGGCGGTCGGTGACGGGCCGCCGCACCCGCTGCTGGTGAGTGCCGCCACCGACGGCGAGACCTACGGGCACCACCACAAGTTTGCCGAGCTGGCCCTCGCGCGCGTGCTCGAGCGGTCGCGCACCAAGGGCGGCCACCTCGACAACTTCGCGTCGTTCCTGGCCCAGCACCCGGCGCACCACGACGTGACCATCACCGCCCCGAGCAGCTGGAGTTGCGCACACGGCATCGAGCGGTGGCGTTCCGATTGTGGATGTCGCATGGATGCGGGGGCCGCACCAAGCCAGGCCTGGCGTGCACCGCTGCGCACCGGGCTGGCGGCGTTAGGCGAGGCCCTGGCCACGCGGTTCGAGGAGGAAGGCAAGCGCTGGTTTGCCGGTGACCCGTGGGCGGTGCGGGATGCCTACGGCGAGGTCGTCGGGGCCACGGACTGGCTCTCGCGGAGCACGTGGCTCAAGGCGCAGCTGGCCGCAGGGGTCCCCGACCCCGCGCAGGCGCACACGCGTCCGTTCGAGTTGCTGGAGATGGCGCGCGATGGCCTGCGCATGTTCACCTCCTGCGCGTGGTTCTTTGACGACATCGGCGGGATCGAGCCGCGCCAGGTGCTCCGCTACGCGGCCCGCGCCATCGCCCTCTCGAGGGACCGAACGAGGTTGGAGCCCGTCCTCGTCGAGACACTGGCCAGCGCACGGAGCAACGATCCCACCGTCGGCGGCGGGGATCGCGTCTACGACCGCCTGGTCCCGGCGCACGACGCGAGCGCCCGCTATGCCGCGGGCATCGCCATGCTGTCCGAGCTTGCCGTGCTCGAGATCGAGCCGATGTTCGGCGCCCCGGTCGATGTGGACCTCGTCTCCGCGTTCGAGGCCACCGTGCAGGGCGGCCACATCCAGGTCCTCGATCGGCGCACGCTGGTGGGGCACACCTTTCGGGTGACCGTCCGCGACGGATCCACCGGCAACCCCTCGTGCGAGGTGGTACCGGTTGGGGCGAATGGCACGCCGACCGGTGAACCGCTCGCGATTGTCCTGGGCGAGGTCCCGGAGTTTCTCCGACGACGTGTGCGGCGCGCGATGCTGGAGCGACTGATCATGCGGTCGCTCACCCTGCACGAGCAGGAATCGTTGTCCGCCGGCCGGGAGACGCTCCCCGCGGTGGCGGCGCGCGCGCTGCTCCGTGCGGTAAGGAAACTCTCCGCCTCCGGCTTCATTGATGAGGCCCGGACAGATGTCGATGCCGCCCTCGACCTGTTCGAACAAACGGAGAAGGACATCCCCTTCGATGTCCAGACCGCCTTCTGGGACGGCTGGTCCGCTCTCCCGGCGGCTCGACGGGCCGCGCTCCGGCCGCTCGCCCGTCGGCTA
>JAEUJK010000486.1 GCA_016794735.1 Gemmatimonadota bacterium
AGATGCGCACCAACGGCGCAGGCTATGGCTGGGTCACGCCGGCCATGGCGGGATTGGCGGTGGCCGTGGTTGGTGGTCTGGTCATATTCCTGCGCCCCCGGAGGGCTTCCTCATGAAGTGGTTGGCCTTGTGTGTCGCGGCGGCGCTGAGTGCGCCTGCCGCTGCGCAGTCACCCGTGGTGAGTGGTGTCGTCTTCCTCGACCGCAACGGCAACGGGCAACGCGACGCGGGAGAAGCCGGCGTTGCCGGCGTCGTGGTGTCCAACCAGGACGCGGTTGTCCGCACCGGTTCCGATGGCTCGTATCGATTGGAGGGGCGCGGTGCCGGCCTCGTGTTCGTGAGCATCCCGACCGGGCATGTCGCCTCGGGGGCCTGGTTCAAGCCCATCGTTGGTGCTTCGACCACGGCGGACTTTGGCGTACAGCGTGGTGGGGCGGGGGAGTCGTTCACGTTCATCCATGCGTCAGATACGCACATCGCCGAGGCGTCCAGGGCGCGGAGCGTGCGGTTGCGGGCGCTCGCGGATTCGGTGCGCCCGGCATTTGTCCTCATCACCGGGGACCTGGTGCGCGATGCGCTCCGCGTGAGTGAGGCCGAGGCGACGGGATACTACGAGTTGTTTGCCTCAACGATGAAGGCGTCGCCGCGGCCGATCTGGACGATTCCGGGGAACCATGAGGTGTTCGGGATCGAACGCGACAAGTCGGGCGTTTCTGCGGATCATCCGCTGTTCGGGCGGCAGATGTATCGCAAGTATCGCGGCCCGGACTACTACTCGTTCAACGCGGGCGGCGTGCACTTCATCGGGCTGAACACCGTCGATATCTCCGACCAGTGGTACTACGGGCATGTCGACAGCGTGCAGTTGGCCTGGCTCGCGCGCGACGTGGCCATGGTCCCGCGCGGCACCCCGATTGTCACCTTCAACCACATCCCCCTCTATTCGGCGCTTGAGGCGATGGGCGGGTATGTGGATGCCCCACCGGCGCCGTCGCTGATCACGGTGGGCGGAAAGACCAACTACCGCCATGTCGTGTCGAATGCGCGCGACGTGATGGCGATCATGAAGGGACACAACTTTCCGCTCGCGCTCGGCGGGCATGTGCATATGCGCGAGGAGCTGCGCTACGCGGCGACCTCCACACGATTCGTGCAGGCGGCGGCGGTGGTGGGTCCCAACCCCACCGGCGGGTTCTCCCACCCGTCCGGGGTCACGGTGTACCGCGTGACGCGCGGGCGCATTTCCGAAGGGACCTTCGTGCCGTTAGGCATCCCCTGAGCTGGTGGCCGGCGGCGCGGTGCCGCGGGCCAGGACCGACTTACGTGACGAACGACAACCAATGAATCCATTCTCCTTGCAGGACCGGACGATTGCGGTGGTGGGTGCGGGATCAGGCATCGGCGAGGCCGTGGCGAAGGCCGTGGCGCAGATGGGGGCTCGTGTGACGTGCCTCGATGCCAACTCGGAGGGAGCCGAACGCGTCGCCGGTGAGATCACCAGCGCCGGGGGCGCGTCGCGTCATGCGCACTGCGATGTGGCGGAATCCGGGGCGGTGGATCGCGAGCTGGACGCGGCGTTTGCGTGGGCCGGGCGCCTGGACGGCGTGGTGTGTACGCCCGGGATCAACGTGCGAAAGCCGATCCTGCAGTACACGGAGGCCGAGTTCGACCGCGTGTTGCGGGTGAACATGAAGGGGAACTTCAATGTGCTCCGGGCGGCGGGGCGCATCCTCACCACGCAGGGGCGCGGGAGCATCGTGTTGTTTTCGTCGATCCGTTCGCAGGTCGTCGAGCCCGGGCAGAGTGTGTACGCGGCGACGAAGGCGGCGATCGTGCAGATGGCGCGCGGTGGCGCCGTGGAGTTCGCACCGAAGGGAGTGCGCGTGAACGCGGTGGCGCCCGGCGTGGTGGAGACGCCGTTGACGGCGCCGATCAAGGCACAGCCGGCGTGGTATGGTGCGTATGGCGCCAAGCCCGCGATGAAGCGTTGGGCGAGCGCGGAGGAGATGGCGTGGCCGACAGTGTTCCTGTTGTCGGACGCGTCGAGTTACGTGACGGGGTCGTGCCTGGTGGTCGATGGAGGGTGGTTGGCGGTGGACGGTCGGTTCGATCCGCCGGGGATGGCGTAGGGGGTGTGCCTAACGCTGTGTGGTGGTGATTGGGGGTACTCGTCAGGCATAGCTCGCCGCGTGGAAAACGCAAGGGCTCTTGATAACTTCGGGCCGCTTTCACGTTCGTGATGTTGATTCTCCAAGTGCTTGTGTTTCAAGCACATACCATCACACTGGCGCGCTTTCACGATCACCCTTAGTATGCGCGCCCGCGCTGGAATCCCGCCGGTCGGACTCGCACTGCCTTTTCGCTACAATTTCTTCATATAGAACATCCTGCTCGTCAGGAGGAATACCCGATGCCCCTCTCCTCGAAGCCCCCTGCAGGTCCCATCCAGCTGAGCCAGAACGCGTTGACCGTGTTGTCGAAGCGCTATCTGATCAAGGATGCGCAGGGGACTCCGCAGGAGACACCGGAGGCGCTGTTCTGGCGCGTTTCCACGGTGGTGGCCGAGGCTGACCGTCGGTATGGCGCGTCGGAAGGGGCGGTGCAGGAGGTGGCGGATGCGTTCTATCGGCTGATGACGGAGCGTCGTTTCGAGCCGAATTCGCCGACTCTCATGAACGCGGGGCGTCCCCTGGGGCAGCTCTCGGCGTGTTTCGTGTTGCCGGTCGAAGATGCGTTGTCCAACGGGAACAACGGCATTTACGACACGCTGCGCTCGATGGCGCTCATCCACCAGAGCGGTGGCGGCACGGGCTTCTCCTTCTCGCGGCTGCGCGGCAAGGGGTCGATGGTCCGCTCGACCACCGGCGTGGCGTCGGGCCCGGTCTCGTTCATGAAGCTGTATGACGCGTCCACGGACGCGGTGAAGCAGGGCGGGACGCGTCGTGGTGCGAACATGGGCATCCTCCGGGTCGATCACCCGGACATCATGGAGTTCATCACCTGCAAGGAAGACCTCACGCAGGTGACCAACTTCAACATCTCGGTCGCGGTCACCAACAAGTTCATGACCGCGCTCAAGGCCGGCGCGTCCTACGACCTCATCGACCCGTCCAACGGCAAGGTCTGCGGCCAGATGGATGCCCGCATGGTCTGGGACAAGATGATCGAGGGCGCCTGGCGCACCGGTGAGCCCGGGGTCTTCTTCATCGACGAGGCCAATCGCTACAACCCGGTCCCGCACCTCGGCGCCTACGAGGCGACCAACCC
>JAEUJK010000498.1 GCA_016794735.1 Gemmatimonadota bacterium
GCCGGCTGCCGCCGCCGCGCTGGGCCGGCTGGATGGCGTGATGATGGTGGAGCCGTTTCGCGCCGTGCCGGTGCGACTCATCGGGCCGCGCACCGCCTATCGCACGAGCCTGTTGACCTTCGAGCCGCACACGCGCCTGCATGCCCTGGTGGATGTGGACGCGGCGACACACCGCGTGCCGCCGGCCGGGATCCTCCTGGGCGAGGCCCTCGCCGACACCCTCGGTGCGCGCGGCGGCGGGTTCATTCGCGTCGAGGTGCTCGAGGGCGCGCGCCGCACACTCCAACTCCCTGTTGCGGGCACCTTCAAGGACCTGATGGGGATGACCGCCTACGCCGACCTCGCGCAGGTCCCGGCCCTCACCGGGGAGGAGGTCACGCTCTCGGGCGCCTGGGTGCAACTCGACCCGCGCAAGGCGCCCCAGGTGTACGCCGAGCTCACGCGGCTGCCGGTGGTCGCCGGGGCGTCGTCGCGGGCCGCAGGGCTCGAGGGCTTTGAACGAACGATTGCCGAGTCGTTCCGCATCAGCCTCCTCACGACCTTGCTCTTCTCGTGCATCATCGCCTTCGGCATCGTCTACAACAGCGGACGCATCACGCTCTCGGAGCGCGGCCGCGAGCTGGCCAGCCTGCGCGTGCTCGGCTTCACCCGGGGCGAGGTTGGTGCGATGCTCATCGGCGAACAGGCGGTCCTCGTGTTCGTCTCGCTCCCGGTGGCCGTGGGCGTGGCCGTCGGGCTCGCGTGGTTGGTCGCGGTGCGTTTTGAAAGCAGCCTGTTCCGCCTTCCCGTGGTGATCCAGCCGTGGAGCCAGGTGCTGGGTGCCCTCGTCGTCATCGTGGCGGCCGTCGGGTCTGCGCTGTTGATCCTGCGCCGGTTGGCGCAGCTGGACCTGGTGGCCGTCCTCAAGTCGCGGGAGTGATTTCGATGCCTCGTCAACGAATGGTGTGGAGTGCCGTGGCCGTCGCGATGGTCGCCGGGCTGGCGTGGTGGCTCCGGCCCACCCCGCACGACGTCACCGTCGTCGTCATCCAGCGCGACATCCTGCGGGTCACGATCGACGAACCCGGCGTGACACGCATGCCAAACCACGCGGAGATCACGACGCCGTCCAGCGGGAACCTCGCACTCGAGGCGCTGGAGGTGGGCGACACGGTTCGGGCCGGACAGGTGGTGGCGGTCCTGCGACCCGCGGCGCTCGACGGTCGTGCGCTGGACGAAGCCCGGGCACAGGTCCGTGCTGCCGCCGCGGTGCGCGAACAGGCCGAGGCCCTCGTGCGCCAGGGGGAGGCGTCGCTGGACGCTGCGCGCCGCGAACGCACGCGCACGTCGCGCCTCGCCGAGGCGGGCGCCGTGGCGCCGCGCGCGCTCGAGGACGCCCAAACGGCCGAAAGCCTGCAGGTGGCCGCGGTCGAGGCCGCGCGTGCCCAGCTGCGGGCTGCGCGCGAGGACGAGCGGCGTGCGGCCGTTGGCGCCCGCACGGGACCCGGTGCCGGCGTGGTGTCGCTGCGCAGCCCCATGGCCGGCACGGTCCTGCGCCGCTTCCAGGATCACGGGCGCGTGGTCCCGGCGGGGATCGCCGTGTTCGAGGTCGGGGACCCGACCCGCGTCGAGGTCGTGATGGACGTCCTCAGTCGCGATGCGGTCGACCTGCACCCCGGCCTTCCCGTTCGCTACCGACTCCCCGCGGGAGACACGGCCCCCGGCCGCGTCGTGCGTGTGGAGCCGGCGGCCTTCACCCGGACATCGGCGTTAGGCATCGCGGAGCAGCGGGTGCGCGTGGTCACGCGCCCGGACGGCGCGTTGCCGGGCGTGGGGGATGCCTTCGAATTGCCGTCCGCGATCGTGGCGTGGGAGGGCCGCGACGTCGTCACGGTACCTGCGGGCGCGCTGGTGCCCGTCCAGGACGGCTGGGGGGTGTTCCGCGTCGTCGACGGAAAGGCGCGACGCCAGGCGGTCACCGTGGGCCACCGCGGCGCACGCGCCCTCGAGGTGACCCAGGGACTTTCCCCGGGCGACTCGGTCATCCTCCTGCCGGATGAGCGGATCGCCGAGGGGGTTCGCGTGCGACCCGCGCGTTAGGCGATCACCACTGCATCGCCCCCGGCCCCGCCGGCGACCCGAAGAACGCTGCATGCGGGGCGCGCTCGGGGAACTCGGCGGCATACGCTCGCTCCCATGCGCGGGCAAAATCCGCGGTGGTGCCCGCCGGGATCAACGCCCACACGCTGCCACCAAAGCCTGCGCCGAACGACGACGCGGCGGTGGCACCGATCGAGCGCGCGAGGCGCGCGAGGGCGATCGTCTCCGGCACCTGGTTGCCCAGCCACTCCGCCGCGGCCTGCTGCGAACGATCCGCCAGCGGTCCCCAGGCCTCGAGGTCACTCCGCGCGATCGCGCTGCCCGCGGCCGGGATCAACTCGAAGGCCTCGAGCACGAACTGGTCCAGGCGGTGACGCAACGCCGTGGGCGTGAATTCCGTGGTTGCCGCGCCGGCCACCACCTCGCGCAAGCGATCGACTGCACCATCACGGCTGCGGACGGCATCGGCCAGCGTGGCGTCGGCGCGCTGCTCGGCCGCGTTCCACGACGCGAGGATGTGCCGCACCATGCGCGCTGCCCGGTTGTAGGCATGGCGCGCCCCGGCCGTTTTCTCGGCGATCAACCCTGAGGAGGCGACCACGAAGGTGTGCGTCGGTGGCATGCGGTACACCGCTTCCCGCCGCACCGGTGAGAAGGCGTACTGGATGACCCGCCCCGGCGCCGAACACATGATCGCGGTGTGGTCCTGGCTTCCACCAAACGTCCCGACGCCGGCATCACCTTCCAGCGAGCGAAAGTGCTCCCCGTTCTCGATGCATCCGAGATACGACGCGAGTTCCTCGCGCGAGAAGATCTCCCGGCGGAACTCCTCCGAGCTGCGCAGTTCGTTTGACTTCGCGAGCGCCACGAACACGGCGATCATCAGCGCCGAGGAACTGCTCATTCCCGCGGCAACCGGCAGGTCCGACGAGAACGCGAGGTCGACGCCGCGGTTCGCGGAGGGAAAGTTGCGCCCGAGTCGTCGCCCGACGGTCGCGACATAGTGGCCCCATCCCTGGTCCGGACCGGGGGCCGTGGGATCGAGCGACGCCTCGCACGATTCGCCCGCGCTCACGTCGATCGCGCGAACCAGCGGGTCTTCGCGTGCCGACACCCGCACGACGAATCCGCGCTCGACGGCGCAGAGCAGGCTGCGACCACCCGCGTAGTCGGTGTGTTTTCCGAACAACTCGAGTCGTCCGGGGACCCAGACACTCCACCGCGGCCCCTTGGCCCCGATGGCATCGAGGGCGCGATCACACGCGATCAGGGCTTCGGCCTTCATGACCGCCTGGCCATCGGACATGCCGATCCGGCGGAGGTTCTCCACGTCGTGCATCATGCGGGGAAGATAAGGGGACAGGCTGGCCACCCGGCTTGACAAAGCAGGGGGCGAGACAAAAACTTGTCACCATGCCCGCCACACCACCGGCTCCGCTGTCCCGTCGCGAACGGGAGATCATGGACATCGTCTACCGCCTGGGTGGCGCGACGGCGCGTCAGGTGCGCGACGAGATGCCGGAGCCGCCGCATCCGGCGGCGGTGCGGACGCTCCTGCGCATCCTGGAGGGGAAGGGGCACCTGCGGCACGTCGCCGATGGCGCCGCGTTTCGCTACCTCCCCACCACGCCGCGGACCGTCGCACAGCGCACCGCGATGCGCCACCTGTTGAGCACCTTCTTTGGTGGGTCGCGGGCGGCGGCGGTGGCCGCGCTGCTCGATGACGAGGAGCGGCCCCTGAGCCCCACGGAGCGAAACGAACTCGCCGCCGTGGTGAAGAAGCTGCGCGCGGAGGGCCGGTGACCATGCACCATGCCTCGTTAGGTAGGCGAGCGCGCCGGGTGGCGGGCGGCCTCCGCGCCCCAACGAACCGGGGGCGCTGAGATGGCCCTGCCCATCGACCTCCTCAGCCAGGCCGACAGCACGCGTGTGGTGGCGGGCGCGTACAACACGTCGCTCCTCCTCGGGGCGATCCCCGTGCTGGGCGTGGCGACCGTTGCCGTGCTGGAACGGCGCTTGTCGCGCGGGACGGCGGCCCTTGCATGGCGCGCCGTGGTGATCGCGATGGCGCTCGTCGCCCTCGGCGCGATGCTCCCCCTGTCGTGGCGCGCGTGGGTCCTGCCCGAGCTGCTCGCCGTGCCGCTGCAATCGCTGGGCGCCACGGAGTGGAACACGGTGGCCGCAACGGGCGGGTACGCGTGGCCTCGCGTCCTCGTGGGCGTGTGGATGGTTGGTGCGGCGCTGCTCGTCGTGCGCTGGATCGTCGCGCACCGGGCGATGACGCGCCTGCTCGACGCCTCGGTGCCCTGCACCGATCCCGCGTGGGCGAAGGCGGCGACGCGCGCTGTGCGTGCCGTGCCCACGCGTCGCGCGGTGGAGGTTCGCATCTCGGCATTGGCGCGCGTCCCGATGGCGGTGGGTTGGTGGAAGCCGGTCATCCTCCTTCCGGCGGGGCTCGATCATTTCGCGGACGAGGAACGCCTCGCCATCCTGGTGCACGAGCGCGCCCACATTGCCCATGGGGATCCGTGGGTCGCGCTCCTGCTCCGCGGGCTCGAGGTCGCGTACTGGTTCCACCCGGCCGTGTGGCTGGCCGCGCGTCGCACGGCGGTGAGTTGCGAAGGCGCGGCTGACGAGTGGGTGCTGGCCAGTGGTGTGCGTGCCTCGACCTATGCGTCGCTGCTCGGGCTGCATGCCTGGCCGCAACCGGGGATCAGCGCGCTCGGATTTGCCGGGCGCGGGGCGCTTCGCCAGCGCCTGGCGTGGATCACCTCGCGGCCGCGAACCCTCGCGCCGCGCCTCGCCTTGCACCGGATGGTGCTGGCCACCGCGGCGCTGCTGGCCGCGCCGTTAGGCACCGTGCAACTCACTCCCACGCGGAGCGCGCTCGACGGCATGATGCGTCGTGACCGCTGGGAGACGCGGGCGTTTGCGGTCTCGCGCCTCGCGCAACGTGCGGACAGCGTCGCGGTCGCCCAGGTCGCGGCCGTGTCCGACCCCAGCCCGCTGGTGCGTGCCGCCGCACGCGCCGCGCTCGTCCGCGCCGGGCAGCGACCGCTTCCACCCACCGCGTAAGTCCTTCCTGCGACCTCCACGCGAATCGCCGTGCCCATGAGAGACAAGATTTTCTCCCCCTTGGTCGCCTCCGTCGTCCTGCTCGCGGGTTTTGCCGACCTGGTACGCGGCGGCATCCACGCGGCGCCGCTGCTCCTCGTCCTCGCGTACTGCGTCCTCATCCCGGGTGTGATCCTCGGGCCACGAGAACGCCGCGGTGAGGCTGCCGCCCATCCATATGGAGCGGCCGCGGTCGCAGCGCTCGCGGTCTTCGGCCTCTACCTGCTCACCCTCGCGCCGTCCACGGCGATGTGGGACACCAGCGAGTACCTCGCGGCGGCATGGACCTTCGGGCTCCCGCACCCGCCAGGCAATCCGATGTTTGTCATCATCGGGCGCGCGGTGGCGCTGCTGCCGATCGCACCCACCGTGGCGATGCGCATCAACCTCCTGGCCGCGGCCGCGAGTGCCGTATCGGCGGGGATCTGGTTCCTCATTGTCGCGCGTGCCGTGCGCCCCTGGGCCCCGGATCGTCGCGTGACATGGCTCGTCGGCGGACTCGGCGCGCTCGTCGGCGCCACGGCATTCACGGTGTGGAACCAGTCCGTGGTGAACGAGAAGGTCTACACGGTCTCGCTGGTCGGGATGGCGCTCTGCTCCTGGTTGATGCTGCGCTGGAGTGAATCACCGGATGCTCCTGGGGCCGACCGCTACCTCATGCTCGTGGCCTACCTCGCGGGGCTTGGCTACGCTAACCACATGGCGGGGATGTTGCCCGTGCCCGCCGCCGGGGTGCTCGTCCTGTGGCGACGACCTGCGACGTTGCTGCGCTGGCGCGTCCTGGTGGCCTGCGCCGGTGCGCTGGTGCTCGGGCTTACCCCGTTCGCGACGCAGCCAATCCGCTCGGCGCACCAGCCCGCGATCAACGAGGGAGAACCCACGGCATGTCGTGGCGGCTTCGAGTGGTCATGCACGCTCTCCAAGGGGACCTGGGACGCCTTCCGGTACAACCTCAATCGTGAGCAGTACGGCAAGCCTGACTTGAGTGTGCGCCAGGCGCCATTCACCGCGCAGGTCGGGATGTGGTGGCTCTACTTCAAGTGGCAGTGGTTCCGCGACGCCGAGGGAGCCCAGGCGGCGACGCAGGGCGTTCTCGCCGCGTTGTTCCTGGTGCTTGGGCTCGCGGGGGCGCTGGAGCATCGCCGGCACGATCCGGTGGGGTTCGCGTATTTCGGGCCGCTGGTTTTCACCCTCACGATCGTCCTCATCTGGTACCTGAACTTCAGGTACGGCGCCTCGCAGGCGCCGGGGCTCGATGTGCCCCGCGAGGTGCGCGACCGCGACTACTTCTACCTGTGGAGCTTCTCGGTGTGGGGGCCGTGGGTGGCGCTCGGGCTCGCGGGCATCTGGCGGTCGCTCAGCGGGGACGGGATGCGGCGGGCGGCGTTTGCCGCGCCCGTGCTGGCGATCGGCGTGCTGCCGCTGGGGCTCAACTGGCGGGACGCGTCCCGCGCCGGAGACTACACGACGATTGCCTTCGCCCGGGACCTGCTCAACTCCGTGGAGCCATACGGCATCCTCATCACGGGGGGCGACAACGATACCTTCCCGCTCTGGTATGCCCAGGAGGTGGAGGGGATCCGGCGTGACGTGACGGTCGGGGTGCTCTCCCTGATGAACACGGACTGGTTTGCCCGCGGCCTGGCGCGGCGGCCGGTGCACCCCTACGACTCGGCAGCAGGGCCGGCGGCGTACCGCGACCGCACGTGGCCGCGCCCCATGACGCCACCACTCAAGCTCAGCCTGGAAGAGGTGGAGGCGTTGCCCCCGGTGCAGGCGGTCCAGCAGGCCGTCTCGTTCCGGCACGGCCCCATCGACGCGGTGATCGATCCCCGGCAGCTGCTCAAGATCCAGGGGACGCCGGTCCTCGAGCGCGCGGACCTGATCTTCTTCCGCATGGTCGTCGACAACTGGCCGCAACGTCCGGTCTACATCAGCCGCACCACGGGGGATTACGCCGAGCGCATGGGGATGGGGGCGTTTGTCGCGTCGCAGGGGTTGGCGCGAAAGGTCGTGGGTCCCGTCACGCCATCCGACTCCATGGTGATGGTGGCCGGGAGTGGATGGATGGACGTGCCGCGATCGGCCGCCCTGTGGAAGGAGTTCCGCGGGCCGCAGGCACTGGTGGACTTCGGCAAGTGGGTGGATCGCCCGTCAGTGAGCACCGCCTTCGCGTACCTCCTGGCCGGGAGCGAACTCGCCGAGGTGTTGCGCACGCGCGGCGACTCGGGGAGCGCCGCAGTCATGCGACAGGTGGAGTCGGTCGCGCGGTCGGTGCGGTTGGACAACTTGCTGCAACCGGTGGCCCCGCCACCCCCGGTGGAGCCGGGCAAGTCACCCGGTGGGGGCTGATGCACCCGGCGATCAGCCCTGCTGTCTGTTGCTAGGGTTCGTCCGGGACGTTGCGCATGTGGTCGGCCAGCGGATGCAGGCGTTCGCGCAACGCTTCGCGGGTGCTCGCCGGCATGTCGTGTTCGTCCAGGGCGCGGTCCATGCACCAGAGCCACTCGTCCTTCTCGCGTGAGGCGATGCGAAAGGGCAGGTGCCGGGCGCGCAGCATGGGGTGGCCGTTGCGCTCCACGTAGGTCTGCGGCCCGCCGGTCCAGTACGAGAGGTACAGGAAGAGCTTCTCGCGCGATGCCTTGAGCGACGCGGCATGCAGCGCGCGCACATGAACGGCCTCGGGGGCCGTGTCCATCAGGTCGTAGAAACGGTCCACGAGGCGGCGAACTCCCGCCTCGCCGCCGATCGATTCGTAGGGTGTTGGGGCACTCATGTCACGCAGGATAGCGACGGGCGCTGCCGCGCGGCATCGGGAAGGGCACCGCGAGGCGGCAGCGTACGCGCGCGGCTCAATACCTGAAGAGCCGATTCACCTTCACGACGAACGCGCGGTTCTTGAGGCCGCGCACCGTGGTCGGGGTCGCGAACCGGTCGTCGGTGGTGTCGCGTTCGTCGGTGTAGACGAGGAACAGCTCGCTGCCCGGCGCGTACTCCCACCGGAAGCGGATGTTCGTGCCGAACGCGCGATCCGCCGAGCTGTATTGCAGCAGCGCGCTCGTGAACATGAGCGGGGTGAAGGCGTAGTCCACTCGGGCGCGGCTGATGCGCGTCGTGAACGAGCCGGCCGATCGTTCCACGCGCGTCACCGAGAAGGTGGGTTCGACGGCAAGGCGCGTGAGGAGCGAAATGCGCCCTGATGCGAGCCCGCCCGGGCCGATGGTGACGCTGCGGATCTTCCCGTCGTAGAACTCGCCCACCTTCACCGCCACGGTTCCGGAAGCGCGGCGTTGCGCACCGAACGCGTAGGACACCGTCACATCGTCGAAGGTGTAGCCACCGGCCGGGATTGGCGTCGGCGATCCCGACGGGGTGAACGGTTGTCGCAGGAACTCGTAGTCGCGCTGTGCATCTATGGATACGCGATCGCTGTTGGCCAGCTCGGCGTCGAAGTGCCCGTCGACGATGCGGGTCTCCACGACGCCGCCACCACCTTCCACGTACTCGCCCGACGTCGTGAAGGTGTACTTGCGCACCCGGGTCATGTCGGCCGGGCGTGGGCTGAAGCGCAACTGTCCCCACGCCCGATTGAAGTCCCAGCGCCGACGGAAACCCACCTGGGGATCGAAGTTCGCGCCCACCTTGAGGAACTCGGCGCGCGCGCCGTACCGGTCCACGCTGTAGTCGACGATGCCCTGGTAACTCTGGTC
>JAEUJK010000501.1 GCA_016794735.1 Gemmatimonadota bacterium
GTGACGGAGAGGTTGAAGAAGAAGCCGGGGGCGAGCTCGGAGAAGCGGGAGAAGTCCTCGCCGGCCATCGTCACGCCACCCTCGCTCGCGCCCGCGTCGCCGGCCACGCGCTTGAGCGTCGGGAAGAACCGCGACACCATGACGTCGCTGTTCACCGAGCTGGGGTAGCCGATGTCCACGGTGACCTCTGAGGTGGCCCCATGCGCTTCGGCGATGTTGGTGGCGATGCGCTTCATGCGATCGTGGATCGTCGTGCGCTCGCGCGAATCGAAGGCGCGAATGGTGCCGATCATCCAGACCGAATCCGGGATGATGTTCTCGCGCAAGCCGCCGTGGATGGCGCCAACGGTCACCACCGCTGGTGCGACCGCGAGGTTGAGCTGGCGCGAGACGATGGTCTGCAGCGCGGTGACGATCTCCGCGCTCGTGACGATGGGGTCCACCGCACTGGACGGCATGGCACCATGACCCTGTCGTCCACGAACGACGATGCGCCAGCCGTCAGCGCTCGCGGAGATGGCGCCGGCGCGATACCGCATGGCGCCGAGGGGGCCGGGGCCGACGTGCAGGCCGAAGATGCCATCCACGCCCTTCATCACGCCTGCGTCGATCATCGGCTGCGCACCACCGCGTGGCGGCACTTCCTCGGCGGGTTGAAAGAGGAACTTCACCGTCCCCGGGATGCGATCCTTGAGGCCAGCCAGCACTTCGGCGGTCCCCATGAGGATGGCGGTGTGCATGTCGTGGCCGCAGGCGTGCATCACTCCCGTTTCCTGCCCGTTGTAGATCGTGCGCACGGTCGACTTGAACGGAAGGTCGACGAGTTCGGTCACCGGCAACGCGTCCATGTCGGCACGCAACGCGACGGTTGGCCCGGGCTTGCCGCCCTTGAGGATGCCCACGACGGCCGGGATGCCACCGACGTTCTCCTGCACCTCGATGCCGAGCGACTTGAGGTGCGCGGCGACGAGTGCCGCGGTGCGCTTTTCAGCGTAGCCGAGTTCAGGATTCTGGTGAATGTCGTGGCGCCACGCCGTGACCTTGCTGGCGATGGCAGCGGTACGACGATCGATCTCCGCGGCGAGCGCGGGGTCGGCGGTGATCGCCTGGGCCGCGAGGGCCAACGGCGATGCAGCGGTCGCGGCGGCGAAGGAGGCCAGGACTAGGGTGCGGGAGCGCAACATGGCAGTGTGGCTGGACGGAATGCGAAGTAGTCGACGGGGAAAGGTACGGCGCGCCAACGCCGCGGACACCGCGGTACGGCTCCGAGATGCGCACCTATCTCCCCGACTTCGTGGTGCTGGTGGACGATGGAAGGGGGTGTTGCCGACGCCCTCCACCTGATCGTGGAGATCAAGCGATACGGCCGGGAGGACGCGAAGGAGAAGCGCGCGATCATGGAGACCTACTGGGTCCCGGGAGTCAACTTCCTGGAGTCGTTCAGCCGGTGGGCCCTTTCCGGAGCTGACCGACGCCTACGCGATCGGGTCAGGACTTTGGGGTGGGAGCGTCCGCCGAGCTGGACCGGTTCTCCGGCGGCGCGGGAGCAGCTCACTCGTGAGCAGGTCAGGGACGACGTGTCTGCAAATCGGCGATTTCCATGCACGTCGGGACGTTTGTGCTCAGAACTCGCCATTTTCTGTGTACGTCAGTCTTGTGGTGCTCACAAATCGGTGTTTCTTGATCACGTCATCATGATCGAGAGCCTCCCAATGAACGCGTTCGAACCCCTCGAGACCCTCTCGCCCGACAGCCTGGAGACCCCGAACGTCCTCCGAAAGGTCGCCGGCGCGGCGCGTCAGCTGGCCGAGCTGAAGGGAGTGACAGGGACGATTCCGAACCGGGGCATCCTGATCAACACCCTCGGACTTCAGGAAGCGAAGGATAGCTCCGAAATCGAGAACATCGTCACCACGCACGACGAGCTCTTCAAGGATGCTCGACTCCCCGAGCACGAGCAGGGACCGGCCGCCAAGGAAGTGCACCGGTATGTGCGTGCTCTGCGCACCGGCTTTGCGGCCGTGAGCCAGCACGGGCTGCTGACCAACAATCACATCATGGCCGTGCAGGCCGAGCTGGAGCCAAATCGTGCTGGCTTCCGACAACTGACCGGGACCTCGCTCAAGAACCAGGACGGACTGGTCATCTACACGCCGCCTGACCCCCCGGCGATTGTGCCGCTGATGACCGACCTGGAGCGGTTCATCAACGAGCCGGAGCGGCTCAGGGTGGACCCGCTGATCAAGATGGCGCTCATCCATCATCGTTTCGAAACGATCCATCCGTTCTACGATGGTAACGGGCGGACGGGACGCATCATGAACGTGTTGTACCTGGTGATGCAGGGCCTGATTGACATCCCGGTGCTGTACATGAGTCGCCACATCATCGGGACCAAGTCCGAGTACTACCGCCTCCTGCAATCCGTGCGGGTGGATGGACAGTGGGAGCCCTGGCTGCTCTACATGCTCTCGGCCGTGGAGACCACTGCGCGCGATGGCATCCGGCGAGTGGAGCGCATTCGCGACGCGATGCTGGTGGCGAAACACCGCATTCGGAGCGAATTCCGAAGCATCTACAGTCAGGAATTGATCAACAACCTCTTCGCCTTGCCGTATACGCGCGTGCAATTCGTGCAGCAGGACCTCGACGTGTCGCGTGCCACCGCAACCCGGTACCTGGATGTACTCGCCCGTGCTGGCATTCTGGTGAAGCGGCGCGCCGGGCGTTCGAACGTGTACATCAATCCCGTATTGTACGAGGTACTGACGGGGGCCTCGTTGTCGCAAACCTAGGGATGCTCAAACGCGCTTCGGCGAAAGCCGCAGCTCAGCGCTGGGCCCTCGAGGCCCGAGTTGTCGTCGATCGCGACACTGCCGCCTTCCACGAAGCGCAGCACTTGGCCGGTCCCATCGAGCCGCTGTCTTCGGCTCGAGCCGCACCGACGATCTCGCGGTGAACGGACACGGGGGGCCGCCGTACCCCGGCCAACCGCGCGCTCGCGTCCGCGAAGCCGGCTCTCCCGTACGGTGCGGATGGAGGCGTCTGCCTCCGTCCTGTACATTCGAGAAGTCCACCACGCCAGGCTCATGAGCTTCCGTACTGAAACCGACACTTTCGGCCCGATCGACGTCCCCAACGACCGCTACTGGGGTGCCCAGGCCCAGCGTTCCCTCGGCAACTTCAAGATCGGCTGGGAGAAGCAACCCGCCTCGATCGTCCGCGCCCTTGGCATCGTCAAGCAGGCGGCGGCCATCACCAACATGTCGCTCGGCAAGCTCGATCCCGCCATCGGGCAGGTCATCGTCGAGGTCGCGCAGGAGGTGATCGACGGCAAGCTCAACGACCACTTCCCACTCGTGGTGTGGCAGACGGGCTCGGGGACGCAGTCCAACATGAACGCCAACGAGGTCATCTCGAACCGCGCCATCGAGAAGCTCGGTGGAGTGATGGGCTCCAAGAAGCCCGTGCACCCGAATGACCACGTGAACATGTCGCAGAGCTCCAACGACTGCTTCCCGACGGCGATGCACATCGCCTGCGCGGAACAGGTCGTGAAGCATCTGCTGCCGGCACTGACGCACCTGCACGCCGCGCTCGACGCCAAGGCAAAGGCGTGGGCCAACATCATCAAGATCGGGCGCACCCACACGCAGGACGCCACCCCGGTCACGCTCGGCCAGGAGTTCTCCGGTTACGCGCAGCAGGTGGCCAACGGGATCGAGCGCATCAAGATGACCCTGCCGGCACTGATGGAGCTGGCGCAG
>JAEUJK010000309.1 GCA_016794735.1 Gemmatimonadota bacterium
ATCGGGCTGATCTTCACGTTCAAGTCGTACGCGGTCGCGGCCGCCCCGGTGGCCATGGCGGTGGCGCTGTCGCTGCTCGAGTTGATGGTGGCGTTCCTGCAGGCCTTCATCTTCACGCTGCTCTCCTCGGTGTTCATCGGCTTGATCCGGGAGTCGCACCACTAGGAAATGAAGGGCCCATGCGTGGGCCCGATGGCAGGACGACATGACGTTGGACAGCGGGCGATGGAATCCCCATTCCGCGCTCGCGTAGCCGGGTGAAGGCCCGGTGAAGTCCGTTGAGGGCCCTGGCCCTCGCCGACGGACAGCGGCAGACTGGCGGCCGCGGGGCGTGCGCCAGCACACACTACTCTTTTGGAGTTCCTGCAATGTCGATCTTCCCGTTGCTGCAGGCCGCGAGCGAAGCGGTCGCCAACAACAACACGGGCCTCGCGCTCATCGGCGCCGGCCTGGGCGCTGGCCTCGCCACGATCGGTGCCGGCCTCGGCATCGGCCGCATCGGCGGCCAGGCGGTGGAAGGCATGGCGCGCCAGCCGGAAGCGGCGGGCCGCATCCAGACCGCGGCGCTGATCCTCGCGGCCTTCATCGAAGGCGCCGCGCTGTTCGGCATCGTCATCGCGTTCCTCATCCAGGGCAAGTTCTAACCTGGATGACGGTGACCCCGTGCCTCGCGATTGGCGGGGCGCGGTGGTCGCCGTGACGGCTCACTCGTGCCGGGCGTGCCCCGGTGCGAGATCGCAACGACACTGGCTCCGGCCGATCGCCGGGGCGCCCGAGGATTCCATGCGCGCGAGATTCGCCCTTTCGATGATTCCCCTGCTCCCCACGGTTGCCCTGGCGGCCGAGGGCGAGAAGACCAACCTGCTGATGCCGGCCGGCGGCCTGATGTTCTGGACGCTGGTGATCTTCGTGCTCCTCATGGTGGTCCTCACGAAGTTCGCCTACAAGCCGCTGCTGGAGGCGGTCGAGGCGCGTGAGGCCGCACTCGAGGCCGCGATCTCGAGCGCACAGGCCGACCGCGATGCCGCCGCGAAGCTCCTCGCGGAGCAGCAGGCCGCGCTCGACGCCGCCCGCGCCGAGGCCCAGCGCTTCATTGCGGACGGTCGCGCGACCTCCGAGAAGCTCAAGGCGTCGATGCTCGAGGAGACCAAGGCGCAACAGCAGGAAATGCTGGAGCGCGCGCGCCGCGAGCTCGAGAACGAGAAGGTCCGCGCGATCGCCGAGATGCGCCGCGAGGCCGTGGACCTGGCGCTCGCCGGTGCCAGCAAGGTGATCGGCAAGAACCTGGACGACACCAGCAACCGCAAGCTGGTCGAGGACTTCCTGGCCTCGATTCCCGCACAGGGACGCTAAATGCGCGACTCCACCATTGCCCGTAACTACGCCGAGGCCCTGCTGGCGCTCGCCGCGAAGGCGGGCGCCACGGACGCCTGGGGCGCGCTGATCGGCGGGCTGTCCGACGCCGTGAACTCGGACGCGCGGCTGCAGAACTTCCTCGCCGCCCCGCAAGTTGCGGCGGCGGACAAGAAGCGCGTGATCACGCAGGCGTTCAGCGGCAAGCTCCCGGTGGGCATGCTGCGCTTCGTCGGCAAGTTGATCGACAACCGCCGCCAGATGCTGCTCGCGGAAATCGCGACCGAATACGCGTCGCTGGTCGACGCGCAAACCGGCCGCGTGCACGCCAACGTCACCCTTGCCCGCGAAGTCTCCGACGCGGAGCGCTCGGAGATCGCAGCCAAGCTCTCGGCCAAGCTGGGCAAGACCGTGGTGCCACACGTCAGCGTGAACCCCGCGATCCTCGGGGGGCTGGTGGTGAAGGTGGGCGACACGGTCATGGATGGCTCGGTACGCAAGAAGCTCTCGCTCCTGCGGGGGCACCTGGTGGCGGGACGCTGATCCCGCCCAATCGTCATGTGTCTGAACGTCCCCCGGTCCCCGCTCGCGCGGGGACGCGTGTTTTCGGGGACCTGACCCTTCATACGGACAGGGAATGGCGATGAGCGGGAGAGTACCGGTCAAGCGGGTGGAGAAGCCGTGGGGCCATGAGCTGATCTGGGCGCTCACGGACCGCTATTGCGGCAAGATCCTGCACATCAAGGCCGGGCACTCGTTGTCGGTGCAATACCACAACGTCAAGGACGAGACCGTCCACCTCCTCACCGGCGAGATGCGCTACTGGGTGCAGCTGCCGGGGGACACGGAACTGCGCGACCAGCGACTCGTGACCGGTGACTCCTTCCGGATCACCCCGGGCACGGTGCATTACATGGAAGCCGTCACCGACTGTGACGTGCTGGAGGCATCGACGCCGGAGCTGGACGACGTCGTGCGACTCAAGGACCGCTACGGACGCGAGGGAACAAGCACACCATGAAGGTCATCATCCCGCTCGCGGGGAAGGGCACGCGCCTGCGCCCCCACACGCACATCACGCCCAAGCCGATGCTCAAGGTGGCGGGCAAGCCGGTGATGGACTACGTGATGGACGATGTCGCGAAGCTCGGCAACGTCGACCAGGTGGTCTACATCACGGGGCACCTCAAGGATCGGGTGGAGGAACATGCGCGCACCGCGTTCTCCATCCCCGGGGTGTTCATCGAGCAGAAGGTGCAGGACGGCACGGCGGGGGCGGTGGCCCTGGCCCGGCCGTACGTCGACGCGCCGGTGCTCATCATCTTCGTCGACACGATCTTCGATGCCGACCTCTCCGTGGTGCAGTCCACGGATGCGGACGGGATCATCTGGACGAAGGAAGTCGAGGACTACCAGCGCTTTGGCGTGGTGGTGACGGACGAAAACGGCTTCATGACGAAGATCGTCGAGAAGCCGAGCGAGCCGATCTCCAAGCGTGCGAACATCGGGCTCTACTTCATTCGCAACTGGAAGTTGCTGTACGAAGGGATCGACCACGTGCTGACGCAGCCCAAGAACAAGGGCGAGTATTTCCTGACCGACGCGTTCCAGTACATGATCGACAGGGGCGCTCGCATCAAGGTGATCGACGTCGCCGGATGGTACGACGCCGGCAAGCTCGACACGTTGCTCGAGACCAACCGCGTGATGCTGGAGAAGGGGCGCGCGCGCAAGCCGGCCGGCATCGGCGGGACGATCGTCGAACCCGTGTACATCGAGGACGGCGTCACCATCACCAACTCGGTGGTGGGGCCCAACGTGACGCTGGAAGCCGGGAGCGTGGTGGAGTCGAGTCGCCTGTCGGACACGATTGTCGGGCGCAAGACGCGCATCGCGCGCTGCGAGCTGACCAACTCCCTTATTGGCGATGAGGTGGTGCTCGCCGGGGTGCAGGGCGAGGTGACGATCGGGGATCATTCCGAGGTGCGCGGCGCGTAA
>JAEUJK010000533.1 GCA_016794735.1 Gemmatimonadota bacterium
CCACACGCGCAACGCGGGTGCACTTCGTGCGCGGAAGGTCGAGGCCGTCAGCGCCTTGCGCACCTCATTCCAGATCTGGGCCGCATCGGTGCCAGCGCCCATGGCGCCACACTGTGAACGTCCGGTGATCGTCACGCCGGAAAGGCGCTGGCGGGATGCGCCGAGTGAGAGCGTGACATCTTGAACCCCAACGGCGATGGTGAGGGGACCGAGACGCGCATCGGCCAGCCCTACCCGTTGGCCCGTCAGCTCGATCGAACTCCCAACGTCCGCGCGAAGTCGCAGCACACCGACCTCATCGGTGAGGCCGTGCACGCGCACAGCTCCCTTGGCGCTGATCACGGAGATGATCACCCCTGCGAGCGGCTGACCTGTCGCGGAGTCAACAGCCGTCACACGAAGCTCCTGCGCCACGAGCGGCCGCGACCACGCGACGCACAGGAATGCCGTCAGCACCGCACGTCGCTTGATGGCGCGCGTATGAGTTCCGCCGCCGGAGCGCGCAGAAGCGAGGTGAAGTTCCTTCAAGGCAATCGCCTCCACCGCCAGTGCTCGTGCTGCGTGCGGGCGGCGGAGGACGCCCCTGGCGATGCCGACGCTCAGCTGCAATACAGCGCGGCGAGACTCGTGCCGCAGTACTCAGCGTTCTCGATTGGACACATCTCTGCGGTCGAGACCGAATGGCATTGAGTTTGACACGTCCAGTCCCACTCCTGATGGTAGTCCAGGCACATCACGGGCGGTGGCACGCAAAGGACGCACTCCGTGGCGACCTCTTGGGCGCTCGCGGTGAGGGGATGCGCAACCCGCCATCCGGCGCTGAACACAAGAAGACTGCTTGCAGCCAACCTAATCAGTGTGTGACCCATGGAACCTCCAGGTAAGAGTATCACGGACCCACCTCTCAGTTGCGCGCGATTCGGTCGAGTGAATCCAGGAGAGCCTCAAGCTCCAGCAAAGTCGGCGGCTTCGGGAGAACCCTACCGTCAACCAATACTGTCGGCGTACCCCTTATGCCGATCCTCTTTGCGACTTCCACCCCTCGATCAACACGGCTCACCGTCGTCGGACGTATGACGCACCGCTGCATCGCCAGCGTGTCGACCCCAGCGTGCGCCGCCACTCCCAGCCAACTATCGGAAGTCGTCGTGCCTTGGTACGCGAACATGGTGGCGACGAACAGCTCCAAAGCTCCCTGCTCCTCTGCACACACGGCGGCCTCAGCCATGGCCCTCGCGTACGGATGAGAAGCGAGGGGGAAGTGAACAAGAACGTGCGCGATCTCGCCACCCCGACGAGCTAGCAGTTCCTGCGTCACCCCGTGAAAGCGCTTGCAGAAGGGACACTGTAGATCCGAGAACTCCGCGATGATGTGCTTCGGAGCTGCGGCTCCGCGCCGCTGCCCCAGGCGTTGAAGCTCCTGCCACTGATCATTGGAGGGTGACTGCACGACCTGTCCCTCGGCCGTCTTGAGGGTTACCGGCGCACGCCACGTCGCGACCGCTACAGCTACGGATGCCAATACCATGGTCACGGTGGCACCGACTTCAAAGATTCGTCCGCGCGTCCCCATCATTGGTGCCCTCCCCACGTTACCTTTTGACGATAGAGAGTTTTCGCTGTTTGGTCAAATACAAAAAAGCCGGGTTCAGGTGTCGGATCTAAAGAGATTATTCAGGGCACACCACTTTGAAAGCTGGAGGTGCGATCCACCCGACCCTTAGTCAGGGGCCTCAGGCAACACCCGCCAGAATGCGCCGTTGACCGCGTGGGGGCTAGCGGAGTTGATCCGCTGCCACGCCGACAGACCGTGTACAAGTGGCGGCGGTTTCTGGTCACGAGGGGGCCGGGCTTGCCCCGCGCCCAACCGATGACGGCGCCGCGGATCGAGCGCCAGATCCTGCGCCCGCCGACTGGAACGCCAGCAGGACCTGGAGTCCCTCGGGCCCCACCGTCGACCGTCGGGCGGATTCAGCAGCGCCGGCCTGCGAGGCCTCCAGCAGCCGACCACCGTGACCGGTCGTGCGCCGTTCCAGCATCACTTGTTTACAATACCCACCTGCGGTGTGAGCAACAGCCATAGTTCACAGCGCGCCACCTCGACCCGGCCTTCGGCGGGGTCGCACCCTGCCCGGCGTCTTCCGCCGAGGAACTTTGGGCGCAGTTTCCCCCCGGCTTCTTCGTCCCTGCCCATGCGCATCCTCGATCGCCGCGTCTTTGTTGGTCCCTCCATCTACGCGCACTTCCCGGTCATCCGCCTCGAGGTGGACCTCGGGGAACTGGAGCAGTGGCCCACGGCGCGGCTCGGCGCGGCCTTCATCGACACGTTGATCGAGCGGCTGCCAGGACTCTCCGAACACGGCTGCTCCTACGGCGTTCCCGGCGGGTTTATTCGCCGCATGCGCGAGGACGAAGGCACCTGGCTCGGTCACGTGCTCGAACACGTGGCGATCGAGCTGCAGAACATGACGGGCGAGGACGTCACCTTCGGCAAGACGCGCGAGATCGATGGGCGCCCTGGCGTGTACGACGTGGTCTTCGAGTACGAGCAGGCCGAGGTCGGCAACGAGGCCGCGGATCTCGCGCTCGCCTTGCTGCACTCCCTGCTGCCCGCGGCACTTCGCCCCGAGGGCGTGGCCGACGACTGGTCGTGGGAGTCCGCACGGGACGAGTTCATCCGCTACGCCCAGCGCCGCGCGCTTGGGCCCTCGACCGCCTCGCTCGTGCGCGAAGCGCAGCGCCGCGGCATTCCCTGGCTGCGACTCAACCAGTTCTCCCTCGTCCAGCTCGGCTACGGCCGCCACCAGAAGCGCCTGCAGGCCACCGTCACCTCCAGCACGCCGCACATCGCCGTCGAGCTGGCCAGTGACAAGGAAGAAACGAACAAGATCCTTGGCTCGTTAGGCCTCCCCGTTCCGCAACAGCGCCTGGTGCAGACCGTCGAGGGCGCTGTGCAGTCCGCGCGACGCATCGGCTTTCCCGTGGTCGTCAAGCCGTACAACGCCAACCACGGTCGCGGCGTCTCGATCCGCCTGATGGACGACGACAGTGTACGGGTGGCCTTCGACAAGGCCAAGGAACACTCGCGCTCGGTGCTCGTCGAGAGCTTCATCACCGGCGACGACCACCGCATGCTGGTGATCAACGGCGAACTGGTCGCCGCCTCGCGCCGCGAGCCCGGGCACGTCGTGGGGGATGGCGAACACACCATCGAGCAGCTGGTCGCCGTCGTGAACCAGGACCCGCGCCGCGGGATCGGGCACGAGAAGGTGCTCACGCGCATCGAGCTCGACCACGAGGCCAATCGCCTCATGGAGACGAAGGGGTACACCAAGGACACCATCCCGCCCGCCGGCGA
>JAEUJK010000577.1 GCA_016794735.1 Gemmatimonadota bacterium
GCCGTCAGGCCGAGCAGGAATGCCGCGTTCGCCGCCATGTCGAGCGGCGTGGGTCCGGCCGGCAACGCGCGCATCTCGATGCGCAGGTGTCCGCCGTGCGAGTGATCGTAGATCGCACGGTTCCAGCGCCAGATTGTCCCCTGGTGCACGCGCAACTCCCGCAGCACCGGGATCGACCCGGCCGTCGCCGCGTCCTCCGAGAAGATCGGGAGGATCGGCGGGAACAGCGCCACCGCCTCGTCGAACAACTCGCTCGCCCCGTTGCGCACCCAGCCGTGGCCGAATCCCACGCGTGCCGGTGGGCGAAAACGCTGTGCCTCCATGTCGCGATAGTCGAGCGACTGCTTGAACAGCGCCACCCGCGTCTCGTCCCACAGCTGGTGCCCCAGGAAGATCGGGGAGTTGGACGCAATCGCGAGCGCCACCGGCGTCGCCAACTGGGCCGCGTTGTACCAGTCCGCGAACTCGGCGGGCGACACGCGGAGGTGCACCTGGAACGAGGTGTTCGCCCCCTCCAACGTGATGTCGCGGGCGTTGAGCGTCAGCGGATCTTCCCCGTCGATCCGCACCTCGAACGGGGCATGCCGCAGGCGCTGCAATCCTTCGTTGAGCGCGCGGTACCTTGGCAGGTCCGTCAACGCGGCACGCGAGAGGTCGCGTTCGGTGAGCGTCGGCAGGATCCCGACCGGCACCACCCGCCCATCGAACGACAACGCCGTGCGATTGATGGAGGCGAGCGCGTTGTGCAGCTCCATCTGCAGGCTGGCAAACGGTGCGCCGCGCGCCGCGACGGGCGTGAGGTTGTACTCCAGGTTGAACCGGTCGATCTCCACCGTCAGGCGCGGGTCCAGGCTCTCGGCGAGCAACGCACGATTCACCGGTAGCGCATTCCCGTCCTTGTCGATGATGCACAACTCGAGTTCTGCACCGAGCGTGCGTTCGCCTTCGCCAAAGCCCGGTTGGGCCAGCAGCGCGCGAAGGGTGGCGGCTTGCGCGCGCATGGCGTCGCGAAAGCGCTGGAACTGCTCGGGAGAGAAGGTGCTGGAGTCGATCGCCTGGGCCACGACGCGACCTCCACGGGAGGGGGGTGGGGGTACATCGTCGTTGATCCGGGCGCCCACGTCATCCGGAAAACGCCTGTCAGGGAGCCCGGCATTCCGGATTCCCCCGTCAGCGCTCGCCCGACACGACACGAGGGCGAGGACCGTGAGGCCCTCGCCCTCGTTTGCCCTGCCCGGAGCCTAGCGTCCCCGGTGCGCGACCGACGCGTTGATGAACTCGCGGAACACGTGGCGCGTGTGCGGGTCCGTCATCTCGAACACCTCCGGGTGCCACTGCACGCCGAGCATGAAGTGTCCGTCCGTCGCGAGTTCTGCGGCCTCGACCAGTCCGTCCGGCGCCACGGCGCACGGCGCCAGCGACGGTGCCAGCGTCTTGATCCCCTGGTGGTGCATGCTGTTCACCGGGATCCGCTCCAGTTCCATCAGGCTGCGGAGCCGCGTTCCCTTCGTCAGGTCCACCTCGTGCGCCAGGTGGTCACGATCGAAACCGTAGGTCGGGAAGTAGTCGTGCTTGATCGACGCCGGCACCTGCTCCTCGAGGTCCTGCCAGAGGGAGCCACCCAACGTCACGTTCATTACCTGCAGCCCACGGCAGAGGCCGAGCAACGGCTTGCGGTCTTCCACGGCCCAGCGCGTCACCTGCATCTCGACGCGATCACGCGCGGCGTCGATCCGGCCGAGCTTCGGATGCGGGTCCTCGCCGAAGTGCTTGGGGTCCACGTCCACGCCGCCGGGGATCAGGATCCCGTCGCAGGCGTCGTACACGGCCCAGAGGGCCTCGGGTTCGTCGTCGAGCAGCGGAATCAGGGTCGGCGCACCGCCGGCCAGCGCCACGGCGATGTAGTACCGCTGGTTCATCACGTCCGACTGTGGCAAACCGTTCGGAATGCCGTCAATCGCCTGCAACGTCTGCGTGGTCACGCCGATGAGTGGGCGCTTGTACATGAGTCGTAAACCCTCTTGTGATATCGAGTTACGTCCCGACCGCCACCCGCGGGGGTGGATCACCGCCCTGTCACGCCAGCGTCAA
>JAEUJK010000599.1 GCA_016794735.1 Gemmatimonadota bacterium
CTTCATGATCAGCGTCGGCGCGACGTACACCGTCGCCCGCTCGCCCGGCAGCGGCATGATACGATGGAAGTGCGCCCCCGATGCCGCAATGCTCACTCCCTTCGCGAACAAGCCGTTCTGCCACGGCAGTGACATCACTGAATGCAGGACCGTCGCCACGTTGCCGCGCCCGTCGATCACCGTGACATGATTGCTCCCCGGTGGTGGAGCCGGCGACGGGTTGCGGGGCGGTGTCATGCGCAACATGCGCAACCGCGACGCGGCGTACTCCTTGGACACGATGTAGTCCGTCGGGACATCGTGCGTGAGGGGATCGGTGTGCTTGGCACCTTCCATGTACGTCTCGTTCACGATCCGGTTCATCCAATACAACGTTTCGCCAGAGGCGGTCGGCGGACCCATGCGCTGCAGGTCGAAGAGCTCCAGCATGTTGAGCGCCTCGATGATGTGCGTGCCCCCGTTGTCGGGTGGCGGCGAACCGTAGACGTCGTACCCGCGATAGGTGCTGTGCGCGGGATCGACCCAGCGCACCTCGTAGCGCTCGAAGTCCTCGGGCGTGATCACCCCGCCCGCCTTCTTCACCACCTCGCTGTAGGCGCGCGCGAACTCGCCCTTCCAGAACGCATTCCCCTCGGCCGCGAGTCGCTCCAGCGTGTCGGCCGCTTCCGGTTGCCGGAGCACGCTCCCCGGTGGCAGGAGTGCGCCGTTCGGCATGTAGATGCTGCGGCCAGTTGGGCTCAGGCCGATCGTGTCGAGCTGGGCGAACATCTCGGCGTACAGGAACGGATAGATCGGAAACCCGTCCCGCGCGTAGCGGATGGCTGCGCGCATCAGCTCCGCGCGCGGGCGCGAACCCAACCGGGCATGCGCCGCCTCGAAGCCGCCCCACCAGCCGGGCACCCCGGCGCCGCGCCCCGTCGCGAGATCGGCCACCGAAAATCCCGTGAGCGGCGCCAGCGGGGCGTTCATCCCACCGTTGAGGTACGAGAGCTTCCCGGACGCCGCGTCGAGATACAGCATGCTCAGCATGCCGGTGATCGTCGTCATGTGGGGCTCGGTCACCGTCTGCACAACAGAGGCGCACAGGGCGGCGTCGCAGGCATTGCCGCCGGACTTCAGGATGTCCACCGCCGCGCGCGACGCGTGCGGGTTGGACGTGATGACCATTCCGTTCGCGCCGCGGGCGAGCGGCTTCTTGCCGAAGTACGGCGTGACGACGTCAGGTTGTTGTGAGGTCCCTGGCGCGGCCTGGAGGTCGGCGGTGGCGGTGAGGGTCGCGGCCGCGGCACCCGCGGCATGCAAGAAGTCCCGGCGGCTGACAGACATCCGTTTTCAGGTGGGTAAGGTGCGAGAACGTACGGGGAGCCCGCAGGGATGTCGAGAAGCTCCCGCATCCCACCGCCGCACCTCGCGTGGACTTGGGCGAGGTACGGTCGAACTTCTCGATCGCGATCGGGGGTGGGGCCGTGGCTCCGTTCGCCCGGCGCGTCGCGCGGCCTACGCCTCGTACACCCAGCGCCCGTCCACCATGGTCCGCTCGATCGGGACGTTCACGATCTCCGACGGCGGCACGCGACGCGGATCACGGCCGAGTACGACGAGGTCCGCGAACGTGCCCACCTGCAGCGAGCCCTTCACTCCCTCGTCGTACGAGGCATAAGCGCCGTTCACCGTGAGCACACGCAGCGCCTCATCGAAGGTGATGCGCTGGCTCGCCCCCCACGTCGTCCCACGGATGTCCGTCCGCGTGAGCATCGAGGTGAGCGCCATCATCGGCTCGAAGGGGCCCGGCGGATAGTCGCTCCCCATCGCTGCGGGGATCCCGGCATCCAGGAACCAGCGCATCGGGAACATCCGCTCCGTACGCTCGGCGCCGTACTCGGTCATCTTCTCGCCGTGGAAGTACACGTAACTCGCGAACGGCGTGGGGATGGCGCCTAACGCCTTGATCCGCCGGATGAGGGCCGGCGTGAGCACCGTGCAGTGCTCGAAGCGGAAGCGCGGGTCGGGGCGCGGGGCCTCGCGCTGGAGGCGCTCGTACAACGTGCACACCATGTCGATCGCCACGTCGCCAT
>JAEUJK010000600.1 GCA_016794735.1 Gemmatimonadota bacterium
GCGCGATCGGGACCCAGCAGTTCCACACGGATCGGCTGCCGCGCCGGGATGTTGCAGAACACGGCGCTTCGTGCGGCATCGAGCCCGCTTTCCTCGGTATGCGGCACCATGCGCAGCGAGGTGTTCGCCGTATTCGGCTTCTCGAACGTGTTGTAACGAATGCGGGCCGCGGTGACGTCGGGGCGCGTGACGACCACGCGGAGCAACGAGCGATCCTCGTCCAGCGAGCCACGGCCGCAGAGGCGGCGCGTCACCTGCTCGGTGGTCATGGCCTGCAGCGCGGTCACCGATTGGCTGGCTTCCACGATGTCGAGGTCCTGTTCGCCGGCAATGAGTCCCAGCGCCTGGTAGCCGGGATGTTCGAGGAGCAGGGTGAAGCCGCCCGCGGGGAGCGAGTCCAGTCGGAAGTAGCCGTCCGCGCGCGTGGTCGCGGAATACGCGGTGCCCGAGAGGCGGAGTGTCGCCCCGGGGAGCGGCGCGCGCCCGGTGGAGTCCATCACCCGCCCGGTGAGTGACGCCGCACGCGAGGTCATGCGGGCGCCGTCCGGCGTGACCTCGCCACCGTCTTCCTTGTAGCGGACGACCTCGAGCGGCGCCGCGGCGCCGGGGACGCCGGAGGGGCGTCCGGCGGCGAGTTCCGGCATCCGGATGAACCAGCGCGACACATACCACGTCCCGTTAGGCGTGTTGGCAAAGCGGACCTCGCCGCGTGGGTCGCCACGCGGGACGGCGCGCGCCACGTTCACGTAGCGGAACTCGACGAGCCGGAGCTCCCGCGTCGCACTGTCCATCCAGAACGATCCGCGAATCTCCGGCGCCAGGCGACTGGGGACCGGCTCGAACGAGAGGCCCACGAGGCCGGCGCGTTCGCGGGATGGCGCGGCCAGCGAGAAGCAGTGGTCGCGCAGGAACTCCCCGGACGTGAGGATCTCGGCGTCGGGTGCAAAGAACGTGTTGGCGCCATCGACTTCCGGCCGCATGTAGCCGGTGGTCGACAACTCGGCCGGATCCAATGCGTAGAACGGTCGCTCGGTGACGCCGCGCGTGACGTTCTGTCGCTCGCTGACGACGCGAACGCCCGACGCGGAGAGCTGCCGCGAGTAGCGGACCATCGTGGCGGTGAACAGCCGGTCGCGCAGGGCGAGGCGGCTCGCGGTGAGTGCCGCGCGTGCCTCGTCCCAGAGGGCGGCGACGCGGGCGGCCTCATTCGGGCGCACGGAACATGGTGCATCGGCCACGACCTCGATGACCGGGAGGGCCGCCGTGAAGTCGATGGGCTCGAGGGTGATGTCGATGCGGCGCGCGTCCCCGGCGCCAAGGGTGAACGGCGCGGACACGAAGCGCTTGAGTCCCACGCGCTTGGCCGAGAGGACAAAACGTCCCGCGCGTCCGGCCTGCACGGCGAACTCGCCGCGGGCGTCGCTCAGCGCGGCGCGCACGAGGGCGGGCTGCGTCGACGCCGTCGCCCCCGCTTCGTCGAGTTGGACCACGACGCCGGGGATCGGGGCGCGGGTGCGCGCGTCGGTCACCGTGCCGCGCACCACCTGCGCGGCCGCGGGGGCGGCGATGAGGAGGAGGCACACCGCCATCCATCCAATCCTCACCGAGCTTTCACCCGATCGTAATCGGCGGATAACCAGCGGTTCACCTCGTGATCCGAGGTTCGGGGTAAGACAGCAGGCGTGCGAGCGACGCGGATGCGACAACGCATCGAAAGCGGTGCCCGCCCGCAGGCTCCACGTGGCGCGCCACACCCAACCGATGGAGGAATCGATGTCCGCCCGCATGAAGGTCAAGCTTCCCGAGTCCGCACGTGAACGCAAGCGTAGCTTTGGTGGCGCCACGGTGAGCACGTTGCTCCACGCGGCCCTCATCGGCGGCACCCTCGCGGCTACGGGAAAGACCGTCGATTCGCTGTACGAGCCGGTGATCGCGGCCGAGGACCTGATCTATGTGAAGCCGGAGGCCAGGCCTGAGCCGCCCAAGCCGGCGGAGCCGCCGCCTCCGCGAGACATACCCACGAACGTGGAACCTGTGCCGAGCCTGGACGTGAGACCCGTCAACCTTCTCGTGGTGCCGGAGGGATTGCCGCCTGTGGACGCGCGCATTGGCACCATGCTCGTGGACTCGTTCAAGGTCGCCCCGCGTGACACTACGCCGACAAGCGTCGGTACGGGCGAGGTGAGCGGCGAGCCCTTCACCGAAGCCATGGTGGAGAAGGCGGTGCAGGCGCGCGGGGGCAACCCCACACCCAGGTACCCGTCCTTCCTGGCGTCAGCTGGCGTGGAAGGTGTCGTCTACGCGCGGTTCATCGTGGACACCACCGGGCGCGTGGAGCCGGAGTCGATCGACTTCATCAAGAGCGATCACACCCTGTTCGAGCGTGAGGTGCGGCAGGTGCTGTTGCGCTCGCGGTTCGTGCCGGCGGAGTTCGGCAAGCAGCGGGTGCGCCAGCTGGTGGAGCAGGCCTTCGCCTTCGCCCTCAAGCGTTAGGCGCCGTGGGAAATGCCTTGCGCAGCATGCGGCGCACGCTCTCGTCGGTGGTGAGCGTCGCCGCCTGCTGTGGGGCCAGCCATCGCGCGTCCACCCGTTCGGCGCTGGCCGGTGTGGGGAGCCCGTCCACGACGGCGAGGAACCGGATGTCGTGATGCAGGTGGGCCGGTGCGGTGCCGCGCGCCGGGATCTCGTGGATGTCGAGGTCGAAGCAGGTGGGGGCGATGGTCGCCTCCAACCCGGTTTCCTCCCGCACCTCGCGCCGCGCAGCCTCCACCAGCGAGGGATCCTCCGGCTCGATGTGGCCGCCGGGCTGCAGCCACAGGGACAACGTGGGGTGATGGATGAGCAGCACCTGGCCGGCGTCGCGCGAGATCACGAGCGCACTCGCGGTGAAGTGCCCTGGGTCGAACTGGTCGCGCGTGAAGGGCGCGTCGGTCGTGGCGAGCAGCGCCAGCATGCGCGCGTGGTGCTCGCGCTCGCGAGTGTCGGCGGGCGTGAAGGCGTCGAGCAGCTCGAGGGCATGATACCCCCGGGGGTCGCGCGTGAGGACGCGGGTGGTCACCGGGTCCGTGCGCCTAACGACGACGCGAGCGGCGGCGCGGGCTGGGCATCAACGAGCCCATCATCCCGCGCACGAGCCGGCCCGTGATCGCCACGGCGGCCGTGCGGATCACGCTGCGGGTGATGCTGCTGTCGAGCACCCGGCCGAGCAGTCCGCCGTTCTCCGGGGCCTCCCTTGCCTTCGCGGACTCGGCCGCCGGTGCGTCCTCCGGCGCTTCCACCACGCGCGCCGCGAGCATCTCGCGCGCACTCTCGCGATCCACCGCCGTCGCGTACTTCTTCACCTGCGGCGTGGAGAGGCGCTGCGCCAGCTCGGCGTCGGTGAGCGGTCCCATCCGCGACTGCGGCGGGATCATGCGCGAGATGAAGGGCAGGGTGGGTGCGCCATTGGACTGGAGCGTCACCACCATCGCCTCGCCGATCCCCAGCGTGGTGAGCACCTGCTGCACGTCGTAGTACTCGGTGCGCGGGAAGGTGCGCGACGCAGCGCGCAGGTTCTTCTCGTCGTCGGGCGTGAACGCGCGCAACGCGTGTTGCACGCGATTGCCGAGCTGGGCGAGGACGGTCTCGGGAATGTCCTTGGGGCTCTGCGTGATGAAGAAGACCCCCACCCCCTTGGACCGGATCAGGCGCACGACCTGCTCGATCTGGTCCATCAACGCCTCGTTGGCGTTGTCGAAGAGGAGGTGCGCCTCGTCTAAGAAGAAGACGAGCTTCGGCTTGTCGATGTCGCCCACTTCCGGCAGCTCGTTGTAGAGCGAGGCGAGCATCCAAAGCATGAAGGTCGAGAACAACGCCGGCCGCTGCTGCACGTCCGAAAGCGAGAGCACGCTCACCAGCCCGCGACCATCGCGTTCCACCTGCAACAGGTCATCGAGGTCGAACATCGGCTCGCCGAAGAACTTCTCCGCGCCCTGCTGCTCCAGCTCGATCATCTCGCGCAGCAACACCCCCACCGTCGCCTTGGACATGGCACCGTACGCCTTGAGTTCCTCGGCGCCGTCGTCGGAGAGGAACTGCAGGACCGAGCGCAGGTCGCTCAGGTCCAACAACAGGAGCCCCTTATCGTCGCAGTACTTGAAGACCATCGCGAGGACCGAGGCCTGCGTCTCGTTGAGGCCGAGCACCTTGGCGAGGAGCAGCGGACCAAAGCTCGAGATCGTGGCGCGAAGTTGTGCCCCCTTTGCACCGGTGAGGCTGAGGAACTCCACGGGGAAGCCGGTGCCGTGCCACGCATACCCGGTGTCGGCCGCGCGCTTCGCGACCTTGTCGTTGCTCTCCCCTGCCACGGCAACGCCTGAGAGGTCGCCCTTGATGTCGGCCATGAACACCGGCACGCCGTTGGCCGAGAGCTGCTCGGCGATCAACTGCAGCGACTTGGTCTTGCCGGTACCGGTGGCGCCGGCGATCAGGCCGTGGCGGTTGAGCATGGCCAGCGGCACCTGGACCAGCGGCTCCGCGTGGCATTCGCCCTCATGGACGACGGCGCCGAGGGTGATGGCGCTGCCCTTCGTGGTGAAGGCGGCGCGGGCCGAGTCGATGACGTGTTGGTTCATGGGATGACGCTACCTCGGGGGATGCGTGAATCGGCAACGGGTGAGGGCGCGAAGCTCGCGCCCTGCGCGTCGCGTCAGGTCGCGGCTGCGGCCGCCTGCCGCTGCCGAATGGCGGAGGTCGCGCTGTGGCCGATGTCACTCACGGGGAGGAGCGGCGAGTCGCTGGCGATGCTGGCCAGGTCCCACCCCATCCCCTTCAGGTTGTTGTGCCAGATGACGGCCCCATCATGCGGGTTGAGGCACCAGAGCTCACCCTTTGCGGTGGCAAAGAGGAACTCCTGGTCGCGGGCCACCTGCACGTAGTACTGGCCCTTCAGCTCCGTCTTCCACGCGACTTCGCCGGTGAGGCGGTTGAGTGCCACGACGTGGCCCTTGATACCGATGTAGACGAGGGTTGGACGACGCGGGGGCATGGGACCTTGCGGTGTGAGGGTTCAGGCGGGACCATAAAATGGCAGGAATCCCCCGTTCGCGTGAGGAGGTGCTCATCGTGTGCCGTCATCAGCAATCACCGGGGGGCGTCACGCGTCGGGCCGCCGTGGGCGCCCTGGCCGCGACCGCCCTCGTTGGGCGCCGGGCGTGGGGCTTGCCGTCGCGGGCGGCGAGCTATCGTGACGTGGCGGATGGCGCGCAACGGTGGTTGGCCCGGCACGCCGTCCCGACGCCGAACGGCGTGACGTGGGCGGCGGACCCGCTCGACGCCAAGTCGGTCCAGACCAACCTGTACTCGGGTGCTCCGGGCGTTGTCCTCTTCCTCGCTGAACATGCACGGGTGACCGGCAACGCCGTGTCGATGGAC
>JAEUJK010000604.1 GCA_016794735.1 Gemmatimonadota bacterium
ATCTCGCGCTGGTGCACCCGGTGCGACAACGCCCGCTTCTATTCCCATCGCTGCGGCGACGCGGGCCGCCAACTCGGCGTGATCGCCGCCTAGAGGTCCGGGCCCCGAAGTACAAGAAGCCCAAGGGTTTCCTTGACCTGACCCGAGGCGGGACCTACATTCCATCCACGCTCGGATGCCACCGGGCGCGCGAAATGTGGGGGAGGGCTCCCCCGCATTTTTTTGTTCTAAAGGGGTCGAGATGATGGGCGATTCGTCGCTGGAAACCGTTGTGGAGCAAGTACTTGGCGAGCTCGGATTCGAGCTCGTCGAGTTGCGCCGTGGCGGTACCTCCCGGCGCCCGGTGCTCGACCTGCGTATGGAACGTGTCGACCGAGCCAAGGTGACGATCGACGACTGCGCGCGGGTGTCGCGGGCCGTCGAGGCAAAGCTGGACGGGTCGGCGTTGGTCAGTCCGGAGTACACGCTCGAGGTGTCGTCGCCCGGTGTCGAACGACGGCTGCGGCACGCGGAAGACTGGCGGCGGTTCCAGGGGCGACGCGCCAAGGTCCTGGCGCCGTCACTGGGCGGGCGCGTCGAGGTAGAGTTGTTGGGTGTTGATGTGCTGGATGGGCAGGAAATTGGGATCGTGCGTGACCTCAAGGGCGAGGAGCAACGAGTGCCCCTCGCGGATGTCAAAGAGGCTCGCCTGGTGCTCGTGTGGAACAACTGAGGATGATGGCATGAGCGGAACCGCAGAAATCCTGGCCGCGATTCGCGAGCTGGCGCACATCAAGCAGCTGGATCGCACGGAATTGCACGGCTTGTTGCAGGACGGCATTCACGCCGCCCTGGCCAAGAAGCACGGGCCGAACGTGAAGGCCGAGGTCGAGGTCGACGAAGCCAAGGGCGAGATCCGCATCGTCCTGCTCAAGACCGTGGTGGCCGAGGTCCTGGACCCGGGCGCCGAAGTCTCGGTCGAGGAGGCCCAGTTCGAGGACCCCGAGTTCCAGGTGGGCGACGTGATGGAGATTCCCGTCGACTTCCAGGAGTTTGGGCGCAGCGCCGTGCAGGCCGCGAAGCAGCGCATCATCCAGCGGGTGCGCGAGGGTGAGCGCACGCGCATTCGCGACGAGTTCAGCGGGCGTGTGGGCGAGTTGCTCTCGGGCGAGGTCCAGCAGGTCGAGCGCGGCAAGATCGTGCTGATGCTGCAGAAGTACCGCGAGGCCGAGGCGATCATGCCGTATCGCGAGCAGAACCACCGCGAGCACTTCCACACGGGGGACCCGATCCGTGCGGTGCTCAAGCGCGTGGAGGAAACGCCCAAGGGCCCTCGCCTCATCCTGACGCGAGCGGATCCGCTGTTCGTGCAGGCGCTGTTCAAGCTCGAGGTGCCGGAGATCCAGCAGGGCATCGTCGAGATCCGCGCCGGGGCCCGCGAGGTCGGGAGCCGCACGAAGATCGCCGTCTGGTCGCGCGACGAAAGCATCGACCCGGTGGGTGCGTGTGTCGGCATGAAGGGCGCACGGGTGCAGGCCGTGGTGAACGAACTCAATGGGGAGCGCATCGACATCGTGCCGTGGTCGAGCGATCCGGAGCGGTTCGCCAAGCTGGCCCTCGCCCCGGCGCGCGTGGCCCGGGTCTTCTCCGATCCGGAGACACGCACGATCCAGGCGGTCGTGGACGAAGACCAGTTGTCGCTCGCCATCGGGCGCAACGGACAGAACGTGCGCCTCGCATCGGAACTGTCGGGGTGGAAGATCGACTTGTACTCGAGCCGGGAGTGGATGGAGCGGGCCGAAGGCCCGGTGTTCCAGCCGCTGCCGGACGAAGGTGACGCGGGTGGCGATGTGCGTCTCTCGGAAATCGAGGGGCTCCCGCCGGCTACGGTCGCCGTGCTCGAGGA
>JAEUJK010000625.1 GCA_016794735.1 Gemmatimonadota bacterium
GTTGCGTGCGCTCGGAGATGCATCCGCGCGCGTTCCGGTGGAGCCCGTGCCGGGGCTCGATGTCGAGCGGGCGCTGCGCCGAACCAAGGCGCGCTTCGAGACGCCGGTTGTTGCGCTGCCCGCGCGCCAGCCATCGCGTCACCGCCCGATCTTCGCGTGGGTCGGGTTGGCGGCCGCCGCGGCGATTGCCGTGGTGCTGTTCCGGGATGGGCCGAGCCCCGCAGTCGTCGAGCCGGCGCCCGAAGTCGTCCATCGCGGGACCCCGGGGAAGGTGGATTCGGTGCGCCTGGCCGACGGGACGATGGCGATCCTCGCCCCCGGCGCCGAGCTGCGCGTCCCGGCGAGCTTCGCAGCCACCGACCGGACGGTCCGGCTGACGGGTCAGGGGTGGTTCCGCGCCGTCCACGACGATGCGCGCCCGTTCACGGTCCTGGCGGGCGACGCGGTGGTTCGCGACATCGGAACGATCTTTTCGATCAGCCCGGGCGTTAACGGGGTGGTTCGCGTTGCCGTCCATGAGGGAGCCGTCGCAGTTCGCGGTACGTCGAGCCCCACCGAGGTCGAGCTGGCCGAGGGGGACGAAGTGACCGTGTCGTCGGCGGTGGTGCAGTCGCCGCAGCGCGGAACGGTGAAGGGTGGGGACGCCGATTGGACTTCAGGGCGGCTCCACTTCGTGGATGTCTCTATGGAACAGTTCAGCCGGACGGTGTCTGAATGGACCGGCCTGGTTGTGCGCCTGGAAGATCCCGGACTGCGCGTACTGAGGGTGAACCAGGATGTCACGCTCGCCGAGGCGCGGCAGCGGCTGGAGGAAGCCGCGACGGTCCTGGGCGCACGCGTGGAGTGGAAGGGTGACACGGCAGTGGTCTCGCGGGTTGGAGGCCGATAGAGGGACCGAGATCGTCCGGAGGCCTGAAAACGGTGAAGCGCCTGCTCGTCCTGGCTGCCCTTGCCCTCCCGTCATTGGCGGGGGGGCAAGAGTCGTGTGTGCCAGCGGCGGAGTCGCGCTGGGCATCGCCGCTGGATCGGGTGGTGCGCGTGGCCGCCGGCACGCGTGTGCGCGATGCGATTGACCGGGCCGGGCGACAGGCGGGGGTCACGTTCGCCTACTCCGTCGACCTGCTCCCGGCTGGCACCACGACCTGCAGCGCGTCACAAGGCCTGCGGTTGGGTGACGCCCTCAACCTGTGGCTCACGGGGACGACGCTCGAACCGGTGATATCCGGCGAGGATCGCGTGATGCTGGTGCCGGGGCGTCGACGCATCGCCCCGATTGCCCCGACGGGCGACTCGTTGCTGGCAGCGCCCGCGGTGCTCGCCGCTGTGCGCGTGGAAGAGGCGCAGCGTGTGCCGCTCATCGGCAATGCGACGGCGGCCCACACCGTGATCGATCGCGCGGCCATCGATGCCAGCGGGGCCACCAGCATTGCGCAGTTGCTCACCACGCATGTGCCGGGGATGTGGATCTGGACGCCGTCGCCGTCGAGCCTGGGGAGCGCGGTCGCCAGCTTGCGCGGCGCGAGTTCGTTCGGCGCGTCGTACCCGAAGGTGTATGTCGATGGCGTGGAGGTGGCGAACCCACTCTTCCTCGCGCAGCTCGGACCGGACCAGGTGGCGCGCATCGAGGTGCTGCGCGGTCCGCAGGGTGCGGCACTGTATGGCAGCGGGGCAGTGAGTGGTGTCATCGAGATCACGACGCGCCAGGCGACCGGCCTGATCGAACCTTCACATGTGGTGGTGCGCAGCAGTGCGGGGGTGTCCGAGAGTTCATACGCGCCGCTCGGCTCGTTCGTGCAGGAACACGCCTTCAGCGGCCGCATGGGGCGCGAGGATCGCTCGCTCTCGGCCGGCGCCGCCGTCTCCACCACCGGGGCGTTCGTCCCGGGTGCGTTCAGTCGGCAGATGCAAGCCACGATTGGGGCCGCCGTGCTCGGCTCGCGCGCCCGCTGGCAGTTCACGGCCCGGGGCGTGTCGCAGCAGGCGGGAAACCCGCTGAGCCCGTTGCTCCCGACGCCGACCAGCACGGTCCCGCTGGGTGGCCCGCCCTCGCCCATCCGCACGGATGTGGGGTTGCACGAGGATGGCATGTCGTGGGACAGCACGCGCGCCCAGTCGGTCCGCGAGTA
>JAEUJK010000637.1 GCA_016794735.1 Gemmatimonadota bacterium
GCGCGAGGCCGATCATCCCGGTGCGACCATCCTCGGACAGCTCGAAGGTGACCTCGAATCCGAGCCCATTCACGTAGAACGCCCGCGCCAGCGCGAGATCGTCTGCGGGGAGGATGGGCACGGCGCGTTCCATATCGTCTACCGCGTGGCAGGAGCCGCCGGCGGCATCGCAGCCGCGGCGGCCCGAGCCTCCTTCACCATCCCGGTGACGGCGTCAATCACCGCGCTCGGCTGGTCCTTCTGGATGTAGTGCGTGCTGTTGGGGACGACGCGCTGGCTCCCCCGGGTCGAGTACTTCGCGATCTCCTCGTGCAAGGTGACCCAGGTGCGATGGAACGCCGCCGCCGTTTCCGGCGGCATGCCCGGTCCCGCCATCGTGCTCGCCGTCAGGACGACGAGCGGGGTGTCGCCTAACGACGTCCCGGCATCGCGGGCCTGGGCCAGGAACTGGGCCAGGTGATCGTAGATCCACGAGGTGTTGGCCACCGATGCATCGGACGTTTGGCGCGCGAGCTGGGTCCGCGCCGCGGTGTCGGACACAAACGCTCCCGTGAGGCGATCGAGCCCGAGGAAGTGGATGGTCGGCAGCAGGCCGACGACCAGCTCGGCCGACTTGGGCAGTGGAGGCAGTCGCGTCATCTGGTCCTCGTGCGAGCCGTCCACGAGGACCAGTCCCGCCACCTCGGCGGGAAACCGGTGCGCGTAGTGCCGCACGATCGGGCCACCCAGCGAGTGGCCCACCAGGACGTATGGGCCATGTTCGCCCGCGGCCGCCAGCGCCGCGCGCAGGTCGTCGACGATGGCCGTGGGCATCGGATCGACGCGCGGTGGATCACTCCACCCGGTACCCGCGCGATCGTACGAGCAGGTGCGCGTGGTGGCGGCGATCTGCGGTTGCACCGGGGACCACGACGACCAGCCGTGGTCGCCGAGCCCCGCCTCGAGGACCACGGTGGGTTGTCCCTCGCCCTGGCACAGGAGGTGAATGCGCCGTCCCGGCTGGACCTCCACCAGGCGCCCGGGCGCCGGGATCTTCGCGTCTGATCGACGCACGACGCGCGCCCACACACCGACGCACACGAGAAGCAGGACGAGGCCGATCAGGCCGTACTTGAGGAGCTTGCCGATCCAGCGAAGAGGTGACGCCATGGTGGATAGGATGGAACGTGGGGCGCATCGACGCGCCCCACCAAGGTCAGCCGTTCTTGAAGTTCGGGTTGTTGCGCGTTTCCACGTCGGGCAGCGGGATGCAGGTGAGGGTGCTGTACGTCTGTCCCTTGCGATTCACCCCACTCTGGAACGGGATCCGCTTGCGCAGCATGTCAACATAACGCTGCCCCTCGCTGAAGAGCTGGCGACGGCGCTCCTCGAGCACCAGCGCCGTGATGTCCGTTCCGGTGGGCGGCACGGCCATCGGCGCGATGTTGGAGATCGCGCGCACGCGGTTGATCGCGTCGATCGCCCCCTGGCCACCCACGGCCTCGGCGAGGATCAACTGGGCTTCTGCATACGACGCGATCGGGAAGTTCACGGCCCCGGAACCGGTGAACTTCTGCTGCTGCCAGATCGGGGTGGAGTTGTCGGGCCCGACGCGTCGCATGTCGTTGACGCGCACGCGCGGATCGGCCACGCCGTTCACCGTCAATCCGCGATAGTCCGGAGCGACCGAGAGGAAGTCATTCCGGACGGTCAGGTTGTAGAGGTGGTTCTCGCGCGCCGGTGTGGTCTCCGAGAACTCCGCGTTGCGAACGAAGCCCGCGGGAACGAGGGCTGCATCGGCCGCCGCACCCGTGAGGTTGCCCTGGTCGAGACGCACACGTGCGCGCCCCACCGTGGCCATGTTGCGCAAGCTCGCATCGTTGATCGCCGTCGCGACCTGGATGGCGGTCGCGAACTTCGCTTCCGCGATCGTGAACACCTGCTGCGGCGTCATCTTGGGGCCGTTGTCGAGCGCCATCTCGCACATCCCCTCGCCAAGCAGGGTGTGCATGTACCCGGAGTACGCCGCGGCCTCGGCGAGCATGCGCTGCCGATTGGGCACCTGCGCATCGGTGAAGGTCGCGAGCCGCTTGGCCAGGTCATCCAGCTGGAATCGCGCCTGCTGGGCGGGGGTGTAGAAGCCAAGGGACGTCGTCGCGCGCCCGTTGCCACAGCCGCCCGGTGCGCCCTTGATCTCGACGACGCCGCGCCATTCCCAGATGTGGTTGTTGACGAAGCCGTTGGCCGACCAGTACTCGCCGGCGAGCATGCCGGCCGTTGCGGCGAATTCCACGAAAGCACACTGCGCCGTTTGCAGCGCGGCGGCCGAGAGAATCGGCATGATCGCCGGATCCGACAGCGCCGCCTCCTCGACGCGTCCCGGGTTCTCGACAGACAACAGCGAGTCGCAAGCCACGCAGAAGGTGGTGGCGGCGATCGTCGCGAAACGGATGGTCCGGCGGCCGAAGGCGCGCCGCGTCATGATGGAAGTCATGGGAGCGTCTCCGGCTTAGAAGCTGAGGCGGAAGGTGGT
Source organism: Gemmatimonadota bacterium (assembly GCA_016794735.1). Lineage (GTDB taxonomy): Bacteria > Gemmatimonadota > Gemmatimonadetes > Gemmatimonadales > Gemmatimonadaceae > RBC101. The sequence continues at coordinate 2,513 of JAEUJK010000637.1, forward strand.
GACGAACGATGCGGTGGGCGGCATGATCGTCTGGAAGCCGTTGGACAACTGCCCGACGGCGCGGATTTCCGGATCCCACGTGTGACGGTCGGCGATGTCGACGTTGATGCGACCGTTGCGCGGGGTGCCCCATCCGTGTTGGGCGGTCCACAACATCGCCAGGTTGCGGCCGGCGACGTTGATCGACCCGCCCGAGGCGCCGAGACGCTTCACCCAGTTGGGGTTGAGCGCGTACGCCGCCGAGAGTTCACGCAGGCGGAGGAAGCCGGCCTTGTAGGTGCCCGGGGCGTCGGCCTCGATGGCCCGATAGGTCTGCAGCAGGGGATCGTCACGCGTGATGACGGCGCGTGTGGAGCCCTGGTTGTGCAAGGCGCGGATCTCGGTGTTCGACTGGATGTGGCCGCCGTTTCCGTCGACACGCGCATAGAGGCGCAGGTTGCCCCACAACGTCACGGTGGAGTTGATGCCCGCCTGCCACGTGGGTTGCGAGTGGCCCCAGAAGACACGGGGAGCGCTGCCACACGGCGTGTCCGGCCCGCCCTGCTCGAGGCCCTGGAGCCCGCGACCGCCGTCGCAGGTGGACGTGAGCACGGCACCGGTCGAGCTGAGCGTCGCGCTCCGCACCTTGTACATGAAGAAATCGGCAATCGACCAGCCGACGCGATTCTGCGCCTGGCCACCGCCGCCGACCGTCAGGAAGGTCGTGCTTCCCATGTCCTCGATGCGATTGCCGTTGGACGCGAGCTGTGTGCCGAGCTCCCATGCCACGCGCCGACCTTCGAGCACGCGCAGGTTGAGCGTCAGTTCATCGCCCCACCCCTTCACCTTGCCGATGTTGATGACCTGCGACCCCGGGAAGCCGACGGACGGTGCAATCGGCGAGTTGACGATGGCGTCGGTGATGTCGCGCCCGTAGTGCGTGTACGAGGCGTCGATGCGCCCATCGAACAACGTGGCCTCGAAGCCCATCTCCAACTCGGTGCTGCGCTCGGGCTTGAGCTCGGGGTTGCCGAACGACCCCGGGACGAGGCCCGGCTGGTTCTGGTAGCCGACGCTCGGGTCATACAGCCGCGCGGCATCGAACGTGCCCGGCTGCGTGCCCGCCGCTCCCATCGCGGCGCGGATCCGGAAGGTCTGCAGCTTGGGCACCTTGAACCACGGCTCCTCGCTCACGACCCACGAGCCACTGAGCTTCGGGTAATACGCGGCCTTGAAGTCGCGGCCGAAGGCGCTGTTGTCGTCGCCACGCAGGGCGGCGGTGACGAAGAGGCGGTTCTTCCACGCCACTTCCTGCTGGCCGAACACGCCCACGGTGGCATTCGCGACGTAGGTTTCGTCGCCGCTGCGCGTGGCGCCGCCCGACACCGTGGTGATCGGTCCGGCGGGGAACGTGACGCCGCTTGCCGTGATGTTGCTCAGCTCGTTGCGATAGTGCTGCAACCCGACCGACGACGTGAAGCGCAGGTCGTCGCGCCATCCGTACTTGAGCGAGCCGGCGTAGTCGAGGGTGAGGAAGGTCCGGTTGGCGCGCGCCACCGACTTGCTCCCGAGCCCGTTCTGTCCGAGCGGATCCAATGAACCAAGCGGTTGCCGCGGATACAACGTCCAGTTGTTCTCGGCACTCACGTCGAGCCCGGTCACCAGGCGATGGGTGAACCACTCGCGCGGCGTGAACTGCATCGTGATCGACGTCGTGGTGCGGTCGTTGTCCGCGTGGCTCTCGGCCGTCTCCCATTCCTCCGGCGGCGAGAAGCCGAAGCCGCGACGCACGCTGCTGAGCGTGAGCGGTGTGCCCCACACGAGGTTGCTGAAGGGATCGATGTCGATGGCCTGCTGCGCGAGGCGCACCCGGTCGCGGATGTGCCCGATCGAGCCCTGGATGCGCAGCGACTTCATGGCCAGCACATCGACGTTGGCGCGCGCCGTGAACTTCTTGTCCCAGTTGTGCTTCACGATGCCGACGTCATCGTCCCAGGCGCCGGAGAGGTAGTACCGGTTGGCATCGGTGCCGCCATTCAGCGAGCCGATGTAGCCCTGGTTCATGCCGTTGGTGAAGATCGGCCCCTTGCCGTTCGTCTTCTCGTACTCGTACAGGTTGACGCTGTCGATCGCGCCGGTGGTGGTGTTCCGGCCATAGAGGAAGCCGGCCCGGCCCTCGGGATCCATCATCCAGTTGGTGCCCTGGCGCGTGGTGAAGTCGAAGTTGGTCTTCCCCGACTTTCCGCGCTTGGTGATGATCTGGATCACGCCGTTGGAGGCCTCGGTGCCATACAGCGTCGAGGCGGCCGGGCCCTTGATGACCTCGATGGATTCGATGTCCTGCGGATTGATGTCGTTGAGCCGGCTGGCGCCGCCCCCGCCGCGTTGCGTCGGGCCGCGCGACACGTTGCCGTCGATGCGCACGCCGTCGATGTAGATGAGGGGCTCGTTGGAGAGCGAGAGGCTGCTCACCCCGCGCACGCGCAGCTGCGCGCCCGTGCCAACCTGGCCCGACGCCGGAAGCACGATGAGTCCCGAGGTGCGGGAGCCCATCAGCTGCTCGACGCTGCGCGCTGGCGCGAGTTGGAGTACCTCGGTGGCGCTGATCGACTCGATCACGTTACCGACAGCGCGTCGCTGGGTCACGCCGCCGGTGCCGGTCACCACCACCTGGTCGAGCTGCAGCAGCCGCTGCGTCATCGCGAAGTCGGCAGTCACCGTCTGTCCCGCGCCGACGGTCAGCGTCCGTTGGGTCGGGGCGTACCCTACAAGTCGGACACGCACCACGACCGTCCCCGCCGGAACATTGGCGACGGTGTACTGGCCGTCATCACCAACGCGCGCGCCCACCGTCGCTCCTGTTCCCCCCGCCACCGAGACCGCGACCTCCGCGCCAACGAGCGGACGCTGGCTGGTGGAGTCGCGTACCGCACCACGTATGGTGCCTGTACCCTGTGCGTGTGCCGACCACGGCAGCACTGCGAGCGCGGCCACGAGCCACGCAATCGCTCGACGTGTCATCATTCCTCCGAGGTACATGTAGGAAGTCCCGCGCGCCGGACCGATGATGGCGTGCGCTAGGTTGCGGCCCGGACCGCATGGCGTCAACCAAGTGC
>JAEUJK010000655.1 GCA_016794735.1 Gemmatimonadota bacterium
GCTGGTGCCGTCGAGCATGGGGCAGGCCAGCTCGTTAGGCCTGGGGCTCGCGCTCGCGCGTCCCGACCTGCGGGTGATCGTGGTGAACGGGGACGGGTCGCTGCTGATGAACCTCGGCTCGCTGGTGACGATCGCGGCGGCCCGTCCGCGGAACTTCGCGATGGCGGTGGTGGCGAACGGGGTGTACGAGGTGACGGGAGCCCAGCCCACGCCGGGGTCCCTGGCAGGGGCAGATCTGGCGACGGTCGCGAGGGGGTGCGGATGGGATCATGTGATCCGGTGCAGCACCCAAAGTGAGTGGCACCAATCACTTACGACGCCACCGGGAACGGATGGGCCCCGGTTGGCCATCCTCGAGACCCAGGTGACGCCGGGCGGGGTCGGACCCCGTTCTCCGGGCAAGGCCGGGCCTCGAGCGGCCGCGTTCCTTCAGGCCCTCGCCGCGATACCCTGCGCGTAGCCCGCGCGCCGCACCCGGACGACGCGCGTTCCGGGGCGATGTCCAGTTTGTCACGCCACTGACGCTACTCCGCTGAACCCAGAACGGAGTGGCGTGAGATGTCGAGTCGACGGTGGTACTGCATTGGATTGATTGCCCTTGCACAGGGCTGCCGGGAGCCTGCACGGCCCGAGGAACCGCGGGATCGCGTTGACCTGCGCGATGCGGCGCGCTTCATCCAAACCGGATGCACCAAGGTGTGGAGTGGGGGGAGCGGCAACTGGAGCAGCGTGACCGCCTGGTCACCGTGGGGCGTTCCGGGTCCATCGGATGTCGCCTGCATCCTCGCGCCGTCGGGGACCATGGTGACCGTGCAGTCGACCGTCGATATCCCGGAACTGGTGATTGGCAACGGGCTCAACGACGTCCGCGTGGTGTGCAATGCCGGCACCGGCAGTGTGCGCCCGGTGCGCCTGTGGGTACGAACGGCGGCCACACTGGATGTGCGCAATTGTGTTGGTTGGGGCACGCTCCAGTCGGAGCTGGTCGACGTCGAAGGCACGCTGCGTGTCGGCGCCGTACCCATCTCCCCGGACTCGCTCGTGGTGAGCGGGGTCCTGGAACTCACCGGTGCCACGGCGACCTCCTCGTGGCTGCAACTGCATGGCACGAGTGAAGTGCAGGTGACCGGGAGTTCCCTGCTGTACCTCAACGGTGGAGGCCACGGGATCTTCAGTGACGTCACCGGCACGGGGAGTGTGACCGTGCGTGGTGCATCGGCGGGAAGTGTTCTCTACGGTGGCGGGAGTGCTCCCGTGCGCGCCGCGGGTACGGCGGCCGGGATCAAGTTCCAGGATGTGCAGCTCACCCTGATGAACTCGCCCCAGGGAAGTGTGGACTTTGAAGTGGCGCTACCCGGATCTTCGATCACGGGCACGCCCCGCGCTGGCCTGGACCTTCGCCTCCACGGGCAGGACAGCGTGCGCTGGAACGGTGGCGTGCAGACCAACGAGGGCACCGTGACGGTGTATGCTCCGCGCTTCACGGGGCGGGCCATCGTCAACCGCGGCGTCCTCGCGTTTGCACCATCGGCGACCCGCCTCGACCTCGACTCACTGGTGAACGAACCGGCCGGTCAGGTCCAGGTGAACGGGACACTGTCGTTCAACCGGTGGGGAGGCGTCTGGCGGAATGCCGGCCAGACGACCGTGAGCGCCGCGGGCGAACTGCGGATCGAAGGCGCGACGTTCGTCGCCGACGGGGCGGCGGCCCACACCGGGACCCTCCGCCTAACGAACTCCGCCCTGCTCACCGGTGCCGGGGTGGTGGGCGACGTGACCATCGACAGCGGGCACGTCTCACCGGGCACGCTGCAGCAACCGCGCGCCACGCTCAGTGTCGGACGCCTGTCGATGGGTCCGGGCGCCACGGCGCTGCTGGATGTGGCCGGAGACTCCGCGGGCACGTACGATGGACTCACCGTGCGCGGCAACCTCCAGGCTGGTGGGACGCTCGATGTGCGGACCATCGCCCCGTTCCTGGGCGGACGGTGCGGTCAGGTCATTCCGCTGATCAAGGTGCTCGGCTCGCGTTCCGGGAACTGGCTGCGCACGACCGGCCTGTCGCTGGCGTCGGACCGGGCGTGGCGACTCGCGGGGCAGGCCAGCGGGTGGTGGCTGACGGGGGCGGATCCCCAGCGGGCGCTCGGAACGTCCGTGTCTTCGCTGGCCCTGGCCGAGGGTGGTAGCGCGGGCGTCGTGTACCAGTGCCTGGGCCGTCGACCCACGGCGACGGTTACGGTCA
>JAEUJK010000667.1 GCA_016794735.1 Gemmatimonadota bacterium
CGAGGCCCAGGAGGAGATCAAGTCGCAGGTCCAGGAGGAACTGGGCGAGCGCCAGCGCGAGATGTTCCTGCGCGAGCAGCTCAAGGCCATCCAGAAGGAGCTGGGAGACGACGACCAGTCCAAGGAAGTCTCCGAGCTGCGGGAGAAGCTCTCGCGCCTGGAGCTGCCCAAGGATGCGCGCACCGAGGTGGAGCGCGAACTCGGCCGCCTCGAGCGCTCGGGCCGCGAGTCCATGGAAGCGCAGGTGATCCGCACCTACCTCGAGTGGATCGCCGAGTTGCCGTGGGGCAAGCGTTCGGACGACCAACTCGACCTCAAGAACGCCGGCACGATCCTGGACGAGGACCACTACGGCCTCCAGGACGTGAAGGATCGCGTCCTCGAGTTCCTTGCGGTGCGCCAGCTGCGTGCACGCCAGGTCGCCGAGGAAGTGACCAAGACCGGCGAGTTCCCTGCCGCGCGCCTCAAGCCGGCGCGGGAAGACGCCACGCCAACGCTGCATCCGCACGACGGTGAGGAGCGGATCATCGACGCCGTCGAGGCCAAGGCACGCGCCATGGCCAAGGGCCCGATCCTCCTGTTCGCCGGACCTCCGGGCGTCGGCAAGACGTCCATCGCGAAGTCCATCGCCCGCTCGCTGGGCCGCCAGTACGTGCGCGTGGCACTCGGTGGCGCGCGCGACGAGGCGGACATCCGCGGCCATCGTCGCACGTACGTCGGCGCGATGCCGGGGCGCATCATCCAGGGAATGAAGCAGGCGGGCACGAAGAACCCCGTCTTCCTGCTCGACGAAGTCGACAAGCTGGGACAGTCGTTCCAGGGCGATCCCGCCTCGGCGCTGCTCGAGGTGCTCGACCCCGCACAGAACGACTCGTTCACCGACCACTACCTCGGTGTGCCGTTCGACCTGAGCGAGGTGCTGTTCATCGCGACCGCGAACTTCATCCAGAACATCCCGGGCCCACTGCTCGATCGCATGGAAGTCGTGGAGTTCAGCGGCTACACCGAACGCGAGAAGGCGGAGATTGCCAAGAAGTACCTGATCCCGCGCCAGCTCGAGGAGTCGGGGCTCGGGGATCGTGACGTGACCTTCTCCGATGACGCGGTGATGTCGGTCGTCTCGCAATACACCCGCGAGAGCGGCGTGCGTCAGCTCGAGCGCGAAATCGGGCGGGCCGCGCGCAAGGTGGCGCGCAAGATCGCCGGTGGTGACGAAAGTGACCTGGCCGACAACATCATCGATGCCGACGAAGTGCGCGAACTGCTCGGCCGCCCGAAGGTGCACCCGGAGCGCGTGCAGGAGAGTCACCAGGTGGGGATGGCGACCGGGATGTACTACACGCCGCAGGGCGGCGACATCATGTTCGTCGAAGCCTCCATCCGTCGGGAGGGATCACGTCGAGCCGACGACGAGGAAGGACGTCGCGGTGGTCCGATGGCGTTGATCCTGACCGGGCAGCTTGGCGACGTGATGAAGGAGAGCGCACGAGCGGCGCTGACCTACGCCACGAACAATGCGGCGGCGCTCGGCATTCCCGCGGACCAGCTGGCGAGGGCCACGGAGGCACACATCCACGTGCCCGCCGGTGCCATCCCCAAGGACGGCCCGTCGGCCGGGCTGGCCATTGCCACGGCGATCGTCTCGGAGCTGTCGGGTATCCCCGTGCGCCGGGATGTGGCGATGACAGGTGAGATTACTCTCAGGGGACGCGCGCTGCCGATCGGTGGAGTGAAGGAGAAGGTGCTTGGCGCCCACCGCGCCGGCATCACGACCATCATCATCCCCCGCCGAAATGAGGCCGACCTCGAGGATGTCCCGGCCGAAGTCCGCCGCCAGCTGACGTTCCACCCGGTGGACACGCTGTCGGAGGTGCTGGCCATCGCCCTGGTCGGTGAACCACGCCCGGACGCCAAGGCCGCCTGACCGACTGAGAGCTTTCACAGAATGCTGCGAGCCGCCTCCTGGGCGGCTCGTGGTGTTTTTGACGTCAGGCAGACCCTGATAGTCGCGAGATGGGGTGGGGCCGATACCCCCATACACACCCACGTCCCCCTGTTCGCATGCTCGCGACCAAAGAACGTGTCGTCCCATCGGGCCGCGAACGGTCCTTTGGCGAAGACCAGATCATCGTTTCCAAGACCGACCTGCAGGGTCGCATCACGTACGCCAACGATGTGTTCATTGCGGTGTCCGGCTACGAAGAAGCCGAGTTGATCGGGGCGCCGCACAGCCTGATCCGGCACCCGGACATGCCGCGTGCCGTGTTCAAGTTCCTGTGGGACACGCTGGCCGAGGGCCGCGAGATCTTCGCGTACGTCAACAACATGGCGCGGAACGGGGACAACTACTGGGTGCTTGCCCACGTCACCCCGTCGCGCGACCGCTCCGGGCGCATCACAGGCTACCACTCCAATCGTCGCGTGCCGGAGCGTCGCTGCGTGAACGCCATCGCCGGGATCTACCGCGCGCTGCGCGACACCGAACGCGCGCACACCGATCGGCAGGCGGGGCTCATCGCCTCGCACGCACTCCTGGTGCAGACCCTCGCCGGCACCGGGAAGAATTACGAAGAGTGGATCTGGAGCCTCTAGCCTCATGACTGCACCCACACTGACCCGCCGCGCCGCCGCGCGCGTCGTCGATCCCGAACTCGACGAAATCCGCGAGGGCATCAAGGCGATCACCGCCGTCTGCCAGCAGAGCGCCGAAGGGGACCTCGAGGTCCGGGTTCTCGGGATCCGTCGTGACGGCCCGCTCGGCGACCTCGCGCGCAGCATCAACCACCTGCTCGACCTGAGCGACGCCTTCATCCGCGAGTCGCAGGCGTCCCTGCAACATGCGAGCGACCGGAAGTTCTATCGCCTCGTGCTCGAACGCGGCCTGCTCGGCACTTATCGCGATGCCGCGCGCCTCATCAACGGCGCCACAGCGCAGATGTCCGCACAAGCCGAGCAGCTCGAGTCGGCCCGCGGGGAACGCCTGCGACTCGCCGATGACTTCGAGCGGGTCATCAAGGCGGTGGTGGACAGCGTCGCCGCCGCAGCCACCGAGGCCCGCGTGACGGCAGAGGGACTCTCGGACACCGCGCGCGACACGAGCACGCAGTCGGTCACGGTCGCGGCAGCGTCGGAAGAGGCGTCGCGCTCGCTGGAGTCGGTCGCCGAAGCGGCTGTCCTGGTGGAGCGTGGCGTGGTCGACATCGAGGAGCAAAGCACGCGCGCGCAGGCGCAGGCATCAACGGCGGTCCTCGCGGCAGAACGCGCCAACACCACGGTGTTCGGGTTGGCCGAAGCCACCGCGCAGATCTCGCGCGTCGTCAAGTTGATCACCGACATCGCCAGCCAGACGCGCCTGTTGGCGCTGAATGCGACGATCGAGGCGGCGCACGCGGGTGAGGTGGGTCGCGGCTTTGCCGTCGTCGCGGCCGAAGTGAAGACGCTCGCGTCGAAGACCGGCGAAGCCACCGGCGTCATCGGGGCCCAGGTGCAGGCGATCCAGGAGGCCACCAGCGAGGCGATCACGGCCATCGACGGGATCACCGCGGCGATTCGCGAAATGCACCAGGTGTCCGGTGACGTGACGGAATCCGTGCGCGGTCAGCGCATGGCGACCACGCAGATCAACCACAACATCCGGGAAGCGGGCGAGGGCACGCGCCAGGTGTCGAGCGGGATCCAGCTCGTCGCGGGCGCCGTG
>JAEUJK010000685.1 GCA_016794735.1 Gemmatimonadota bacterium
TTCGGCCCCAGCAACCCGTAGACCGTGCCCGTGGGGACCTGCAGGGAGAGATCCCGGACTGCGACGTGCCCCGCGTAGCGTTTGTGCACGCCGCGGATATCCACTGCCAGAGAGGTCATATCGAGGGAGGGCGACGCGGGAATATACTTGGGGTCGTGCACGCACCTGCGCCCTCTCCAACGGACCCGGCAGGCGCCGGGATTCGACGGATGGCTGTCGGTTCCGTCGCCACGGCGACCGCCGCCTCCCTGCTGCTCCTGTTTCTCCTCCTCCCGGTGGGGGAGCTGGTGGTGCAGGGTGGTGCCGGCGGCCTCGAACGGCTGGCCGGGGACGCGGAACTCCAGCAGGCCCTCGCGCTGACGGCGTGGACCGCGTCGCTCGCCACCCTGATCGGAGTCGCGCTGGGGACCCCGCTGGCCTGGATCCTCTCGCGCCGGAAGTTCCCCGGGCGAACGATCGTGACGGCCGCCCTGGACTTGCCGCTCGTGATCCCGCACCCGGTGGCCGGTATTGCCCTGCTCCTCGTGCTGGGCCGGGAGTCGGCGATCGGCGGGATGCTGGCGCAGGGAGGTTACGGCATCGTCAGTTCACCCCTCGGCATCATCCTGGCGATGCTCTTCGTCTCCGCCCCGCTGTACGTGAGCGGGGCGCGCGAGGCGATGGCGCGCGTGGATCGTCGCTACGAGTCGGTGGCGCAGACGCTGGGTGACACGCCGTGGCAGGCCTTTCGCCGCGTGACCCTCCCGCTGGCGAGTCGCGGGTTGCTCGCGTCTGCCGTGGTCATGTGGGCACGGGCCGTGAGTGAGTTCGGCGCGATCGTGATCCTCGTGCATCATCCGCGGACCGTGAGCGTGTTGAGCTACGATCGCTTCACGACGTACGGGCTCACCGAGGTGATCCCGGTGGCAGCCGCGCTCGTGATCCTCGCGTTGCTCCCCCTGGTGGCCCTGCGCGCCCTCCGCCGCGGCGAGGGAGACCGCACGTGATCGAGGTGACGGGGCTGCGCGCCGCGGCCGGTGAGTTCCGGCTCCGCGACGTCACCTTCACGGTGCCCACGGGTGCGTGGGGCGTGGTGATCGGACCCGCCGGGTCCGGAAAGACCACGCTGCTCGAGGCCATCGCCGGCGTGGTCACCCCCCTGGGCGGGCGCGTGGCCATCGACGCGCGCGACGTGACCTGGGCACCGGTCAACGGCCGCGCGGTCGGGCTCGTGTACCAGCATGCCTACCTGTTTCCGCACCTTCCCGTGCGGGAGAACGTGTCGTACGGGGCCGGCAACCCCGCCGTGGTGGAGGAGGTGATCGACGCGCTGGCGATCCGCTCGTTAGGCGAGCGGCACGTCGCGTCGCTCTCGGGCGGCGAACGCCAGCTCGTGGCGCTGGCCCGCGCGCTCGCGCAGGAACCTCGCGTCCTCCTCCTCGACGAACCGTTCAGTGCCCTCGATCCCAAGCGACGCGGGGTGACGCGCCGCGTGGTGCGCGACTGGCATCGCACGCACGGAACGACGGTGCTGCAGGTGACGCACGACTTCGCCGAGGCCGGCCTCCTGGGCGACGTCACGGTGCTGCTCGATGGCGGCACGGTGTTGCAGGCGGGATCCTCCGCCGAGGTGTTCCGCCGCCCGGCGACGCCGTACGTGGCCGAGTTCCTCGGGGCGGAGAACGTGCTCGCGGGCGCGGTGGTGGGAGAAGCCGCGGTCGAGGGGGTGCCACGCGCCGTGGAGTTCCACAGTGGTGCGCTGTCGATCGTCGCGATCAGTGACACCCCGACGGGTCCGTGTCATGCAGTGATCCGCGGCGAGGAGGTGATCCTCTCGCGTGACCCGCAGGCCTCGTCGGCACGGAACCACTTTGCGGGCACGGTGACCGATGTGGCCCTCTACGGTGCCTACGCACGGGTGACGGTCGACGTGCAGGGTGTTCCATTGGTCGCCATGTTGACGCTACCTTCGCTGCGCGACCTCGCGCTCGAGCCGGGCGGGGAGGTGCACGCGAGTTTCAAGGCGTTCGCCGTACACCTCTGTTGACCTTCGCGTCGTCATGACGCCTCCCACCCACAAGCCTCGCCTGCTGGTTGTCGACGATTCCGCGGATGACGTGGAACTCGTGCGGCGGGCGCTCACGCGGGGTGGGGTCCCGGTGTCGATCACCCGGGTGGACGATGCGGCGTCGTTTCGCCGCGCCCTCGCCGAGCAGTCGTGGGACCTGGTGATCGCCGACTACTCGCAGCCGAGCTTTGGGGCCCTGGCCGTCCTCGAGCAGCTGGCGCAGTCGGGGCGCGACCTGCCGTGCCTCGTGATGTCCGGCGTGGCGGGCGAGGACCGCGCGGTGGAGACGATGCGTGCCGGGGCGAAGGACTTCGTGTCCAAGAACCGCTTGCAGCGCCTGGCACCGGCGGTGCAACGCGAACTCGCCGAGGCCGCCCTGCGCCGCGAGCGGGCGCGTCGTGAGGCGGAGGAGTCGTTGCGCGAGGAGCGCCTGCGCGGGGCCGGGGTGCACGTGCTCGACGTGCTCCGCTCGGAGGCGTTCACGCGGGGCTGCGCGACGGATGTGTATCGCGAGCTCACGGCCCTCGTGGCGCACGCCCTCGACGTGGACCGCGTGTCGATCTGGTTGTTCGACGACACCCGGACAGGCTTTCACTGTGTAGAGTCGTACGATCGGCGGGCGGACACGCATGGGGAGGGGCAGTCCTATGCCCTCGACGAGCACCCGGCCTACTTCGAGGCGCTCGAACGCAGCCGGTTCGTCGAGGCGCACGATGCCGCCTCGGAGCACCGGGGCGCCGGGGGCGAGGCGCCGGTGAGCGCCCAGCTGGACGCGGCGATCCGCGTCCACGGCGCCATGGTCGGTGCCCTCTGCCTCGACCATGTCGGCGGCCGCCGGCGTTGGCGCGGCGACGAGCAGGTCTTCGTCGGGTCGATCGCCGACCTCGTTGCCCTCGTCATGGAAACGCAGGAGCGACATCGCGCCGAACTCGCGCTGCGGGAAAGCGAGGTGCGCTATCGCGAGTTGTGGCAGAACGCGCTCGACGGCATGCTCACACTCGATCCCACCGGCGGGATCACGTCGATCAACGCGGCCGGGTGCGAGATCGTGGGCGAGAGTGTCGCCGACATCGTCGGGCGACAGTTCACCGAGTTCCTGGTGCCGCGTGACGCCGAGGTGGCGCGCGAGATCTTCACCGAGCTCGTGACCACGGGGCGGGGGGTGTCATCACCCGTGGCCGTGTCGGTCTCCCGTCCGCGCGGGCGCGCCGTGCAGGTCGAGGCCACGGCGCAGCGCATCGAGCGCAATGGCACGCTCGTGGAAGTGCTGGCCATCGTGCGTGACGTGTCGCAGCGCCGGCAGCTCGAGGCGCAGCTGCAGCAATCGCAGAAGATGGAGGCCATCGGTCGGCTCGCCGGCGGGGTGGCCCACGACTTCAACAACCTGCTCACGGCGATCATCGGCTACTCGCAGATTGCCGGGATCCGGCCCGGCGTTCCCGCGCCTGCCCTGCTGGACCTCAAGGAGATCACCTCGGCGGCGCACCGCGCGGCCTCCCTCACGCGCCAGTTGCTCGCGTTCAGCAGACGCCAGGTGATGGAGCCGCGCGTGCTCAACCTCAATGCCGTGGTCACGGGCATCGAGGCGCTGCTGCGTCGGCTCATCGGGGAGGACGTGACCTTCACCACCGACCTCGCCACCAACGTGGCGGCGGTGCTCGCGGACCCGAGCCAGCTCGAGCAGGTCGTGCTCAACCTCGCGGTCAATGCCCGCGACGCGATGCCCGACGGGGGCACGCTCGTGCTTCGCACACGCATGGCCGACACGGCCGACAAGCCGCTCAGCACCCCCGCGGTTGGGGAAGGACCGTTCGTCGTGCTCGAGGTCGTCGATACCGGCACCGGGATGGACGACGAGACGCGGCTGCACGTGTTCGAGCCGTTCTACACGACGAAGGAGCTGGGGACGGGGCTCGGGTTGTCCACCGTGTACGGCATCGTGCAGCAGAGTGGTGGCAGCATCGCGGTGGAGAGCGAGCTGGGTCGTGGCACGACGTTCAGCGTCTTTCTCCCGGTAGCGAATGGCGACATTGCCGCCCACGAGCTGCCTTCCGTGCCTAGTGGGCCGGGCGGCACCGAGACGATCCTGGTGGTCGAGGACGACGACCGGGTGCGCGCGCTCGCCAGCCGCGTGCTGACCCTCGGCGGGTATACCGTGCTCGAGGCGAGTGATCCGGAGGCTGCCCTCGCGCTGTCCGTGGAGCCGCGCGAGATCCACCTGCTCCTCGCCGACCTCGTGATGCCGGTGATGCGGGGAAGCGAGCTGTTCCAGCGCCTGCGCCAGCGGCGCGGGCAGCTGCGCGTGTTGTATATCTCCGGATACCGGAATTCGGCCGACCGGCCGGACGTGGAGGATGATGCCTTCCTCCCCAAGCCGTTCACGCCCGACATGCTGGCCGCCGCCGTCCGGGCAGTCCTCGACGCCCCCAGCGCCCGCACATCAGGCGTAGTGCCGGCTCGGCGTTAGGGCCCCGGACATTGCCAACGGCTGGACACTGGGGTTACCCCTAGTGTCCAGTGGTGGGAGGGGCGAGTATCCTCGCGCTACCACTTGTCTGCTGCGGCGCGTCGCGGCAGTCACCACTCCACAACGCGACAACGACGGAGTCACGCATGACCGGACCACAACCGAGGGATCATGTCATCGACCTGAAGGCGGCGGCGGAGTTGACCGCCCGTCACCGCGGCGTGGCAACGGTGCAAGGGGCTCGTGCCGCTGGCGAAGGCGACCTGGGCGGGCTGTTCACGAAGGAAGCAGTGATCAAGCTGCTGGAGCGGCCGGGCGCGCGCTTCCTGCGGTTCTACTACGGCCGGAATGCAAAGGGGGGGCGGGAGTTGGTGCTGGTCGCGTCGGACGCCGAGGGCAACGACCTGACCGGAGACAACGCCGCGCTGGACGCGCACTTGCCTTGTCCACCGTGGTGCCCGACCGGTAGTACTCTTCGCGGTTAACTCGCCATCCCTGACACCGAATCCCGATGACTACGCGCAAAAAGAAGCCCGGCCGTCGCCAACTTCCCCCTCCGGTCAACCAGCAGGTCAGCCTCAAGGTTGCGGCGGACTACACCCAACGATATCAGCGCTCGGCGCCCGCCTCGGAGAAGGCCGGGTTCTTCTTCGCCGAGGGATTGAACGCGCTCCTCAGCCAGCCTGGCGTGTACGGGATGCGCATCTATCACGGGCTCGATGACACCGGCCGGTATCGCATGGTGCTCGTGGGCGTGGACGAGCAGGGCAACGATATCGTGCAGGTCGCTCGCACACCGCGCGGCAAGGCTCGTGTGCGCGCGCTGACGGCTGGCACTACCGACGCGGTGCTCCTGGATGGACACATCCCGTGTCCCCCGTGGTGCCCGCACGGCTCGCCGCTGGCCTAGCTGTACCTCTGCCAGTGACCACCGGTCGAATTGCGGGCGTCGCGGCGGCGGTCTGGCTCGCGTTCGGCTGGTGGATGTACACGCGGTTTCCCGGGGTCGCGGTCTGGCAGGTCGGCGCGATCTCCGGCGCGGTGGCGCTCCAGCTCCCACCCTTCCTGGCCGTCCGCGCCGCCGGCGCGGACGCGTCACCGGCGCGACGGTGGATCGGGTGGTGGGCCCTCGCGTTTTTCGTCGCGGACGTGGCGCAGCTGCTGATCTCCGAGCGGGTCGGCTCGAACCTCATGTTCATCCTGCTGACCGGTCCGATCGAGGACGGCTGCCTGCTGTGGGCCTATTCGTACTGGCAGCTGCGCCCCGTCCTGCGCCTCTCCTTCCGCGTCAGCATCCCACTTCTGGCCATCGCCTCCATCGGGCTGGCCCTTTACGCGGGTGAGGCGGGTGACTTCCAGGCGGTCTCGGGGCCGTTCCGGCTCCTGATCATGACCGCGGCCATCGCCTTCACGCTGGTGTCGCGCGCGGTGAACGAAACCGGCCGGATCTGGCAGCGCGATTGGATGTGGGTCTCACTGGGGACCATGCTGTACTACGCGGCGTACGTCGTGGTGAACCCGATCTCCAAGGCGCTGATGGACCAGAGCGTCGAGCTGGCGCAGCTGGTATATGTTGTGAAGGCCGTCGTCGACATGGCGGCCTTCCTCATGGTCTGGAAGGGTGTGCGATGTCCGGTGGAAACCTCCTCACAGTCTACATCGCTGCCGTTCTCGCGATCCTCGTGATCGTGTCGGCGCTGGGGGCGGCGCTGGTCATCTACCAGCGCCGCTTTCTTGCGTTGCATCGCGACTACACCCGCAAGTTGATCGCGGCCCACGAGGAGGAGCGGGCGTACGTCGCCCGCGAAGTGCACGACGATGCGTTGCAGCGCGTGGCCCTCATCCAGCATGACATCGGCGACTGGATCGATGCCCGGCGCGAGATGTCACCGCAGGACCGTGTCACCACGCAGGCGTTCCGCGAAGAGCTCGCGGACCTCGGGGTCATGCTCCGCCGCGTCGCGCATCGCCTTCACCCGGCCATCATCGACCAGGGGGGACTGCTCCCCGCGCTCAAGCAGCTCGCCGACGACACGAGCCGCATCACCACGGTCGACGTGGAGACCAGGCTGCCTGCGCTCGCCGAGAAGGTGCTCGATCGCGAGCGGTCGTTGATCGTGTTCCGCATTGCGCAGGAAGCGATCCGGAATGTCACGAAACATTCCAGCGCCACGCGGGCCGAGATCGGCGTTGAGCTATCACCGGCAGGGCTGGTGATGACCATCTCGGACAACGGACGTGGGTTTGATTCCGGCGATGCCACCAAGGCCGCCGGGCTCGGCATGATCAGTATGTCCGAGCGAGCTCGACTGGCCGATGGCAGCTTCAACGTCTGGTCCAAACCCGGCGAAGGCACCACCATTCGTGTGACTGTTCCCGTGAACTCCTGACGTGATGCGCCGCGCGACCGTTCTGATCTGTGACGACCACCCGATGGTCAGCCAGGGGCTCAAGAGCTTGCTGCGTTCGGGCTTTGTTTCCGTCGGCATCGTCAACGACGGGCGCGAACTGGTCACCACGCTGCTGCGCGCGCGCCCCGACGTGCTCCTCCTGGACGTCTCGATGCCGCACATCAACGGGCTCGAGCTCCTCCCGCAGGTGCGCGAGGCCGTGCCAACGCTCAAGGTCATCGTGGTGACGATGCACGTGGACCGGGCGCTCGCCGACCTCGCGATCAGCGCTGGTGCCCACGGCTTCATCCCCAAGGAAGCGTCTGCGGATGAGCTCAACGCCGCCATCGAGCACGTGCTCACGCAGTCGCGTCCGTTCATCTCGCCGCACATCCCGCGTCGCTCGTTTCGCGACAAGGCAGCCATCCAGCATCCCGAGCTCGACCGGCTCACGCCCCGGCATCGCCAAATCCTGCGCATGATCGGCGACGGAAAGTCATCCCAGGAGATGGCCGAGCTGCTTGGTGTCAGCCCGCGGACCGTGGAATTTCATCGCGCAAGCATAAGGAAAGCCCTCGGCCTGACGAATGAGTGGGGGCTGATCCGGTTCGCGATCATGATGCGGGTGTCCGAGGGCGACGATGTCGATGAACCGCCTGATGACACTCCCGCGGAAGAAAACGACTGATTTGATGACACCTTTTCGCCGCTTTTCACGCGTATAAGGTGTCGGGGGGGCGATTGTGACAGACGCGTGATCTGGGGCTGAGAAAAAAGGGATCCCGACCTCGTACTTCTCCGAGTATACAGGCTTTCCGGGCATCCCTATCATGGGCTCCATGCGCACGTCGTCTCTGCTCTTTCTCGAGCCGCCCTATCAGTCAGTCCGCCGCCTCACCGGTTCGGTGCCGGCGCTGGGGACTGTCGCGTTGTTCGACACAACGGCCGGGCGCCCGTCGACGAACGAGTTGAAGGTTCAGATGGAGACCGCGCCGTGGTGCCCGGTCTGCCTGCTGGCCACGCCGGACTCTGGCGTGCGCAGCGTGCGTCGCCTGGCTCGCACCTGTGTGGTCTTCGGGCTCGACGAGGGCGACGGCGCCTCGGCGATCCTCAAGGCGGTGGCCCAGCGGCCTCGTCCGACAGCGAGTGATCTCGCCGAGTGGGTGACGCGTCGCACGCGCCTGCCCACCCTGTCACGGGTGATGGCCGACCTCTTCTCGCGCCCGGCGTTCCGGCGCAACGAGGCCACCATGCTGCCCTACGCGGTCCGCGAGCAGCTGCGACGCCTCGGTGATTGGTCGGCGCAGGAGTGGCAAGTGGCGGGATGGCTGACGGAGCTGGCGGCGGATCGCTCGCTGCTCAATCGCACCATGTGCGGGAGTGATGACGCGTCGGTCACGATGCGGCGGCACATGGTGGAGCTGCTCGGCGTCAGCGAGTCCCAGTTCCATGATCGGTACGGCTGGGAGTGGGTGCTCGAATGTGCATTGCAGCGCTCCGGTTTCTTCGAACGAACCCGGACCGGGCAATTGCATGTGTTGCGGAGTGGGTGGGAGGAGGCAGGGGTGTTGCCGCGGGCGACCGCCTAGGGGAGGGGCTGGGGCGGTGCAGGGTGGCGGTCGCCACGCGGCAGTTCGCTGGTGGGGTGGGGTGGTGGTGGGGACGATCACGGCGTGCCGGACGCGAGTGCGCGAATCCGTGTGGGGCGGTGCGTGTGGGGAAGCTCCGGACGCGCACGCCGTGACTGTTCCCGCGGCGAGATACGACAATGCTCACGCGGGAGCGAAGCGAGTCGCGGAGGTGCATCAGGCACGACGTACCTGGTGCACCTCCCGATTTATCCACGAACGACGGGGGAGGGTGGGGGCATGCGGGGACATGACGAACCAGGGGCAGAACGCCCCGGACGCACGGTGCTGCGGGATCGGGTGCGCCTCCTGGTGGTCAGCCAGGCGCCACGCGCGGACCGATGTGGAGCGACGGTCCGACGATGGTGGACGCGTACCGAGGAACGTCGTCGGTCGCCGGTCCACGCAGGCACGCCCCCGTCATCGCGTTGAATCGCGCCCCGTGAAAGGGGCATTCGATCGACCCGTCGGCGCCTAACGCTCCCGAGGAAAGCGGCAGCCCCTGGTGCGGGCACTCGTCAGCGAGGACGGCGATCCCGGACGGGCACACGACGATCACGACCTCGGTGCCGTCGGCGAGGGTCACCGGGTGCAGGCCGCGCGACGGCAGCTGGCTAAGCGGGATCTCGATGGGTGGCGTCCTCGTGCAGGGCGTCCTTGAACGCGTGCCACGCCAACGACGCGCACTTCACGCGCGCGGGGAACCGCGCGACACCGCCGAACACCTTGAGCTTGCCGAGCGCGGCCTCGTCAACCGGGGCGGCGCCCGTCACCATGTCGTGGAACTGGCGAAAGAGGGCGAGTGCCTCCTCGCGCGACTTCCCCGTGAGCGCCTGCGTCATCATCGACGCCGACGCCCGCGAGATGGCGCACCCCTGGCCGGTGAACGTGACGCGATCGACCTGGTCGCCCGTGGTGTGGACCCACACACTCACCTCGTCACCGCACAACGGGTTCTTCCCGTGCGCATGGCCGGTGGCGTGTGCCAGCTCTCCATGGTTCCGGGGCGAGCGATTGTGCTCGAGGATGATCTCCTGGTACAACGCGCCGAGGTCCATGGATCAGGCAAACAGTTGCCGGACTTTCTCGACGCCACGCACCAGCGCGTCGACCTCATCCGGGGTGTTGTAGAGGTAGAATGACGCACGCGCGGTGGACGGCACGGCGAACCGCTGCATCAGCGGTTGCGCGCAATGGTGCCCGGTCCGGATCGCCACGCCTTCGCTGTCGAGGATGGTGCCGATGTCGTGCGGATGCGCACAGTCCATCGTGAAGCTCACCACGCCGGCCTTGGGCGATGCCGTGCCGATGATGCGAACGCCGGGGATCGCCGCCAGGCGTTCGGTGGCCAAAGCCACCAGTTCGTGCTCGTGCGCGGCGATGGCGGCGACCCCGGTGCGCGTGAGGTAGTCCAGCGCTGCGCGGAAGGCGACGACCGCCGCGATATCCGGCGTACCCGCCTCGAACTTCGAAGGCAGTGGTGCCCAGGTGGACTTGGCGATCGTGACCGTCTCGATCATGTCGCCACCACCCTGGTAGGGCGGAAGCCGGTCGAGCCACTGCTCGGTCCCGTACAGCAGCCCGACGCCGGTGGGGCCGAGCATCTTGTGCCCCGAGCAGGCAAAGAAGTCGCAGCCGACGGCCTGAACGTCCACGGCGATGTGCGGGGCCGCCTGGGCCCCATCGAGCAGGACGGGGACCTGCAGGGCGTGGGCGCGTCGCACCAGCTCGGCGACGGGCGTGATCGTGCCTAACGCGTTCGACACCCAGGTGACGGCCACGAGCTTCACGCGCGCGTCGAGGAGGCGGTCGAAGGCCTCCATGTCGAGCGAGCCGTCGTCGTGGATCGGGATCTCGACCATCTCCGCCCCCGAGCGGGCGCAGGCGAGCTGCCACGGGACGATGTTGGAGTGGTGCTCGAGCGTGGAGACCAGGATGCGATCCCCGGGCCGCAGCACGGCGCTGCCGAACCCCTGTGCGACCAGGTTGATCGCCTCGGTGGTCCCGCGAGTGAAGATCACCTCGCGGCTCGACGCGGCGTTGATGAAGCGCCGTGCGGCCTCGCGGGTCTCGTCGTACAGCAGCGTGGCGCGTTCGCTGAGGTAGTGGACGCCGCGGTGGATATTGGCGTTCTCAGCCTCGTAGTAGCGGCTCAGCGCGTCGATGACCTGTCGCGGCTTCTGCGAGGTCGCCGCGTTATCGAGGTAGACCAGCGGCTTGCCCCGGGCCATCGTGGCGAGGATCGGGAAATCCTCGCGCAACGTTGCCGGGAGCAGGGCGGAAGGGGCCAGGGCAGGAGGCACGGCGTCGATCAGGTGGCGATGCGCGATGGTGAGGGACCGCGGTGGGGAATTGCCTGTGAGGTTCTCTTCTTCGTCCGGAGTTCGGCCTGCGCCTTGGCGACGAAGGCAGCGTGCCTTCTGATCACTACCCTCCCGGTTCTGCCGTCTGCCGTCCTGCCGTCCGTCGTCTACCTGACGAACCTCTCCAACGCCTCCCGCTCCAGCGCCTCGCGCAACGGCTCCAGCTCGATCGTCTCGAGGACATCCGCCGCGAAGGCGTACGTCAGCAGCTGACGGGCTGCGGCGGCCCCGATCCCGCGCGACTTGAGGTAGAACGCCATGCGGTCGTCGAGCTGCCCGACCGTCGCCCCGTGCGTGCACTTCACGTCGTCGGCGAAGATCTCGAGCTGCGGCTTGGTGTCGATGCGGGCCTCGGGCGACAGCAGCAACGTGTTGTTGGTCTGCTTGCCGTCCGTCTTCTGGGCAATCGCGTGGACGTACACCTTCCCGTTGAACACGCCATGGGAGGCGTCGTCCAGGACGCCCTTGTAGTGCTCGCGCGAGTAGCAGTTCGGTTCCGCGTGCTCGATCCGCGTCTGGTGATCGCTCACCTGCGTGCCGTCGAGCATGTACAACCCGTTGAGCGTCGCCCCACACCCGGCGCCCGCGAGCGTCGTGTAGATGTTCGAGCGCGCGAGCGCCGCGCCGGTGGCAAAGGCAAACGAGACGTAGTGCGCGTCGCGCCCGAGCGTGGACTCGATGTGTCCCACGTGGAAGGCGTCGCGCCCCTCGCGCTGCAGCTTGTGGTGCGTCAGCGTGGCGCCGTCACCAATGACCGCCTCGGTCACCGTGTTGGTCAGGTACGTGCCGCCGGCGGTCGTGGCATACTGCTCGACGACGGTCGCGCGTGCGTGCTGCCCGATCACGAAGAGGTTGCGGGGATGCGCCATCCCGCCGTTCCCGCGTGCATCCGTGATGAACACCAGGTGGATCGGCGTCTCGACCGTCACGTTGGCCGGGACCGACAGGAACACGCCGTCCTGCATGAACGCCGTGTTCAGCGCCGTGAAGGCAAAGGCCTGCTCCTCGAACCGGGCGACGCGGCCGAGGTGCTGTTCGACCAGCGTTGGCTCCTCGAGGAGCGCGCTCGCGAGGCTCATCAAGCGCACGCCGTCGGGCAGCTGCCCGACGTGGCTCAGGTGCGGCGCGTGCCGCCCATTCACGAACACCAGTCGCGCCCAGCCCGCCGGCGAGATCGCAACGCGCGCGACCTCCGCCTCCGTCAGCGCGCCGGCCGCCGGCTGCATCGGCTCGAGCGACGCCTCCGTGATCGGCGCCGGGTTGGTGAAGTGCCAGTCCTCGTTACGCGGCGTGGGAAAGCCATGCTGCTCGACGCTGGCCACGGCCCGCGTGCGCAACGCACGCAGCCAGCCGGCCGAATCCGCCGGTTCGCTCCACTGACGCAGCAACGGCGTCTCGCGGACGTCCATCGTGCTCATGCCGTCGCTCCCGTCGGCTCGCCAACCAGCCAGTCGTAGCCCTTCGCTTCCAGCTCGAGGGCGAGCTCCTTGCCACCCGACTTCACGATCCGGCCGCCCGCGAGCACGTGGACGAAATCCGGCACGATGTAGTTCAGCAGGCGCTGGTAGTGCGTCACGACAATGGTCGCCCGGTCCGGCCGGCGGAGCTTGTTCACCCCGTCCGCCACGATGCGCAGCGCGTCGATGTCGAGCCCCGAGTCGGTCTCGTCGAGGATCGCGAGCTTCGGCTCGAGCACCGCCATCTGCAGGATCTCGTTGCGCTTCTTCTCGCCGCCGCTGAAGCCCGTGTTCACCGAGCGCTGCAACATGGCTTCGTCCATCTCCACCACCTTGAGCTTCTCGGCCATCACGTCGAGGAAGTCCATCGGGTCCACTTCCGGCTCACCGCGGCTCTTGCGGACTTCGTTGTACGCCGTGCGCAGGAAGTAGGCGTTGCTCACGCCCGGGATCTCGATCGGGTACTGGAACGCCAGGAAGACGCCCGCATGCGCGCGTTCTTCCGGCTCCATCTCGAGCAGGTCCTTGCCGTCATAGGTGATCGAGCCACCGGTGACTTCGTATCCCGGATGCCCCGCGATCACCTGGGCCAGGGTACTCTTGCCGGAGCCGTTCGGCCCCATGATGGCGTGCACTTCCCCGGCGCGTACCGTGAGCGAAATGCCGTTGAGGATCTGTTTGTCGCCGACGGTGGCAGTGAGGTTGGATATGGTCAACATGTCAGGATGTGTAGATGGGGGAGGGACGGCAGACGGCAGACGGCAGACGGTGGAGAGGTGGAACGCTGTGAACCGCTCCGCGTCGCCGACACGGTGCCTGAGCGCACCGCCCTCTGCCGTCCGCCGTCTGCCGTCTCATCATCCCACACTGCCTTCCAACGAGATGCCCAGCAGTTGCTGCGCCTCCAGCGCGAACTCCATCGGGAGTTCCTTGAAGACCTCGCGGCAGAAGCCGCTGACGATCATCGACACCGCGTGCTCGGCGCTCAGCCCGCGCTGCTTGAGGTAGAAGATCTGGTCCTCACCGATCTTCGAGGTGCTGGCCTCGTG
>JAEUJK010000692.1 GCA_016794735.1 Gemmatimonadota bacterium
TCTACGTGAACGGCGTGCTGGTGTGGGATGATGGCAAGCACACCGGCGCAAAGCCCGGGCGCGCCGTCCGCGGGCCCGGCTGGACGGGGTGGGCCAAGTGACCCCGACCACGCGACTCAAGGCGCGGCGCAACGCGCGTCCCGAACAGGTCTACCAGAAGCTCCGCTCGTTGATCGTCCGGGGGCAGCTCGCTCCGGGGCAACGCATCGTGGAGACCGACGTCGCCGACCGGCTCGGGGTGAGTCGCACCCCCGTGCGCGGGGCACTCCAGCGACTGGGCCAGGAGGGATACATCGTCGAGTCGCCGCGGCTGCAGCAGTCCCGCCCGACCGTGGCACCGATGACCCGCGAGGATGCGCGGGAGCTCTTTCACATCGTGGCCGAGGTGGAGGGGCTGGCGGCGCGGTTCGCCGCCGCCCTGCCTAACGCCGACCGGATTGCCCTCGCACGTGAGCTCACCCGCATCAACGACGAGTTCCGCCGGGCCTCGCGGCCGCGCGACCACGATCACGACCGCGTCTGGGAGCTCGACGAACTGTTCCACCGTCGATACGTCGAGGCAGCAGCGGGCCCACGCCTCATCGCCCTGCACGACATGGTGAAGCCGCAGGCGGAACGATACGAGCGGCTGTATGTGAGCCTGCTGCACGCGGACCTCGCGGTCTCGGCCACCGAACATGCGGACATCGCCCGATGCATCCGCAGCGGCGACGCCGACGCGGCGCAGCGCTCCGTGCAACGCAACTGGCGCAACGCCGCAGACCGGCTTGGTGCCGTCATCGAGACGGTCGGCGAACGCGGCGCATGGTAGACACCTCGTGGTTGGGGGCGCGCGTGCAGCGAGGCTGCACGGGACCGCATTCCTGACCGCCCTTACTGGGAGCAGCAGCATGTTCAACCGTCGATGGGCCCTGCCCGCAGCCACCTGTGCCATCGTCCTGTGTGGCCTGACCAACGACCTGCAGGCGCAGGATCGCGCCCGCGATCGCCGGCGCTATATCGCCCCGGGACAGGTCACCTCCGACGATCCCCGTCGGGTGCCGATGCCGGCCGAGCCACGCGGGCCCGCGGGGACGACGGTGCTGCGCGGGGGCCGCGTGTTCGACGGGACCGGTGCCCCGGCTCGTGCCGCGACTGTCATCCTGGAGCGCAACCGGATTGCACGGATCGTCGCGCCAACGGTGCAGGACTGGCCGCGGGATGCGCGGGTGATCGATGTCACGGGGAAGACGGTGATGCCCGGGCTCATCGACCTGCACACCCACCTGAGCTACATCGAGCCGCCGACCTCGACGACGGAGAGCCCCAGCGACCAGGACGCCGCGTTGCGTGGCGCCGAGCGCTTGCGCTACTTCGTGGAGAGCGGGATCACGAGCGTGCGTGACGTGGCCAGTATCGGCAACGTACCGTTTGTCCTCAAGCAGTGGGTCGCGCGCAATGCATTGCCGGGCCCACGGGTCTTCGCGGCCGGCCAGCTGCTCACCGGGCGCGGCGGGCACGGGGCGGACGGGCGGGAGATTGCCCTGGATGCCTCGGTCATCGAGCGCACCGGTGCCGACGCGTGGCGCCAGGCGGTGCGCGACCTGTTTGCGCGTGGCGCCGACGTGATCAAGGTGGCGTCGCACTTCTCGCGGGAGGAGGTGAAGGCCGCGGTGGAGGAAGCCCATGCCCTGGGCCTCAAGGTCACCTGCGACTGCGAGACCTTCTACATCCAGTGGGCCGTCGAGGCGGGGGTCGACATGATCGAACATCCCCTGCCGCGCAGTGACGAGACCATTCGCCTGATGGCGCAGCGAGGGACCGAGGCGGATCCCACCGTTTATGTGTACACGTACTACTTCGGGCGGTTTGGGGGCGGCTACTTCGGCAGCACCTCCCGGCGGTTCCTGTTCGGCGACTCGCTCAACGTCGACGTGCTGCGTCGCATGAAGGCCGCCGGGATCAAGATGGGGATCGGGACCGACCTCATCGTCGACTGGTTCCGCTCGTTGCCGCACCCGTACATCAACGAGCTGAAGTATTTCACGCAGGTGGGGTACTCGGTGCCGGAAGCGCTGGTCGCAGCGACGCGCACGAATGCCGAGCTGCTCGACATGGACGACAAGCTGGGGACGCTCGAGGCCGGGAAGCTCGCCGACGTGCTCGTGGTGAACGGGCGTCCCGACGAGTCGCTGGACGACCTCGCGCGCGTGGAGCTGGTGATTCGCGACGGGTGGGTGGTCGTGGAAGGTGGGCGCGTGGTGGTGCCGCGGCACCAACCCACCGATGCGCCACCGATCTGGCGCCCGCGTCCGTGAGTGAGGGGCTGATCGCGAGGAACATGGGGGAGTTGCTGCGCGAGCGCGCAGCAACCGATGGTACACGCGACTTGCTGCGGTTCGAGGGAACGACGCTGACGTTCGGGGCGGTGGATCGCCGGACCGACCAGGTCGCGCAGTGGCTGGCCACGCGCGGGATCGGCCGGGGCGATCGGGTGGGGGTGATGCTGCCCAACGGGCTCGACTTCCCCGTGGCCTGGCTTGGCATCGCGAAGGCCGGCGCCGTGATGGTGCCGCTCAATGTCCAGTACAAGGCGCATGACCTCGCGTACACGTTAGGCGATGCCGGCGTGACGCTCGTGCTGGCGGATCCGGCGTTTGTC
>JAEUJK010000766.1 GCA_016794735.1 Gemmatimonadota bacterium
GTGGTGAACCACTCGCCGTGGGGGTCGCCGAGCCGCACCTGGTTGACCAGCAAGGCGCCGGCGTGAATCACGGCGATGTGCGCGAGGTAGTAGAACATCGGCACCCGCCCGAAGGTGACCATCGCATCGGCGAACCTCCCACGGGCGCGCTCCGCCCACGGGAGCAGCCAGAGGGCTGGCCCGAGCGTCATGAGGAGGAAGAGCTGGGAGGCCGGATACTTCTGCTGGTTGAGGATGCGCATCCAGAGTGGCGGCTGGCCCGCCGCGGCCTCGCCGCCAGAAGACCCGCCCACCAGCGCCTGCGCCGCGGCCAGGGCGAGGAAGGCCACGGTCATCCCCGCCCCCACCCGTGTGAGCCAGCGTGTGCGCTTAGGCGCCGGGCGCTCGAGGATGCTGCCTAACGCGTACCCGCAGAGCATCACGCCGATCCACGGCACGAGCACGTACAACACGTTGATGCCGAACGGCGGCTGCGAGCCGGACGAATAGATGAACTCCCACCAGGAGGCCGCCGCCGGGGGAAACACGCGCGGTGGGAACGCCAGGAGTTGCTGGAGACCCACGAGCAGCACGCCGGTGATGGCGATGGTGCGCGTGCGCAGCCCGACAAACGCGGCCAGCAGCACCATGCACCAGCCGAGCATCCAGATGACCCCGGCAAGGGTGAACTCCGCCGGGTTCCACTGCGACGCCCATAACAGGCGTATGACAGTCAGCTCCAGCACGACGAGCAGGAGGCCGCGCGAGACCAGGAATTGTCGCAGTGCCCCGTGGTTGGCGAGGCGGCGACCGAGGAACCACGCCGCGGTGCCGGCGAGCAGGGCAAAGGCGGGCGCGACGAAATGCGTGACCCACCGGGTGAGGAAGATGCCCGGGGTGGGTCCACCGGCCGGGATCCCGGAGTACACCCGGACGTGGTCGATGGCCATCAGCACGCAGGCGATCCCGCGAACGAGGTCAACGGAGCGCAGGCGCTCCCGGGCGGTCGTGTTCATGCGGTGGGTTCGAACAAGTGGATGAAGGTCCGGCTCGCGGGTGTGGGTCGCAAGGAGAGGGTGGGACGCCATGGGCGCCGTACGCCAGCACGGGTACGCCAACGGCGCGGCCCCCGACGCCAACGGCGCGAGCGGCCCCATCCGCGTCGTGCGACCGCTCAGTGACGACGCGACCCGTTGCCGCCGTCGTGGGCTGGGGTGAGACTACGGGATGCGACCTCCCCGATTTTCCCTGCGGATGCCGTGGTATGGGCTGGCGTTGGCTGTTGTCGCGGCCCTGCCAGCCGCCGCCCAGCAATCCGTCGTTGGGTACGACGACACGCCAATGCAGCCGGACGGCAAGTGGCGTGTGCACGACAGCCGACGTCCACGGCCGCCGATCGTGGCGCCGGGCCCCGCGTCCTTCCTTGCGCCGCCGGCGGATGCCGTCGTCCTGCTGGGGCCAACGACAGCGGCGGCGAACTGGCGCATGGCCAACGACTCGGCGATGACCTGGAACATTGCCAACGGGGTCCTGTCCCCGGGGCGCGGGCTCATCAGGAGCAGCGCAGAGTTTGGGGACGTGCAGGTCCACGTGGAGTTCCAGACGCCGACGCCAGCGCAGGGGGAGGGGCAGGGCCGGGGGAACAGTGGCGTGTTCCTCGCGTGCACCTTCGAGATCCAGGTGCTGGACAGCTACCAGAACTCGACCTACGCCGATGGGCAGGCCGCCGCGATGTACGGGCAGTTTCCGCCGTTGGTCAACGCGTCGCGCCCGCCGGGCGAGTGGCAGTCGTACGACATCGCCTTCACCGCGCCGCGGTTCGACGGGGCGCGCCTCGTGGCACCGGCGGTCATCACCGTGCACCACAACGGCGTGCTCGTCCATCATGCCCGTGCCTTCTGGGGACCCACGGCGCACCGTCGGATTGCCGACTACGAGCCGAAGAATGCGCGCGGTCCGCTCTGCCTGCAGGATCACGGCAACCCGGTGCGGTTCCGGAACATCTGGGTGCGCCCGCTCGCCACGCCGCCGTGACGGAGGCGATGCACGCGGCGTTCGACCTGGCGGCCGGGCGCGCGATCCTCGCCCGGACGCCGCGCGTGCTGGAGGCATGGCTCGGTGGGCTGCCTGACGAGTGGTTGCAGGCCACTGAGGGGCCGGAGACCTGGTGCCCGCGCGACGTGCTCGGCCACCTGGTGCACGGCGAACGGACCGACTGGATCCCGCGGGCGCGGATCATCCTCGCGCAGGACGGCGACCGTCGCTTTCCACCATTCGATCGCACGGCGCAGCTGCGCGTGACTCCGCCACCGGTTGCCGAGCAGTTGCGCACCTTTGCGGACCTGCGGCGGGTGAGCCTCGAGGAGCTGGATTCGTGGCAGCTGGACGAGGCGCGGCTGTCACTCGAGGGGATTCACCCGGCGTTTGGCGCCGTCTCGCTCCGGCAGCTGCTGGCCACCTGGGTGGCACACGACCTGTCGCACCTGTCGCAGGTGGCACGCGTCATGGCCAAGCACTACCGCGAGGCGGTGGGGCCGTGGCGGGCGTACCTGTCCGTGATGGAGCGTTAGGCGCCGCGCGGTGACGCGCCGGGGCGGAGCCGCCGGCGGGCCACGGACGGCGAACACCCATACTCGGCGCGAAACGCATCCGTGAAGTGGGCGTGCGACGCGAAGCCGAGGTCCAGTGCGAGGCCACTCAACCGTCCGGCGTCGTCGCCTTCCATGAGGCGCTCCATCGCCTCGCGCAGTCGCAGCTCGGTGACCCGCTTGTGGAGCGTGGTGCCGACCTCGCGGGAGAAGAGCCGAGAGAGGTGAAAGGGGGAGGCGCCAGCGGACCGTGCCACCTGCGCCACGCTGATCGCCTCGCGAAAGTGCGCGCCGATGAAATCCAGGGCACGATCAACCACCAGGCGTGACCCACGGGTATGGGCCAGGGGCGCTCCGTCACTCACGCGATGGAGGAAGCCGAGCGCGGCCTCCTCGACGGCAAGTGCATCGCCGTGGACTCGCGCGGCGGCGAGTGCCTGGCGATGCAGCAAGTGTGTAGGGCCGTCCAGGCGGCGACTGCGCACGGGGAAGGTCGGGCGTCGATGGCGGCCGCGCACCTGCAGTGCCTGGCGCAGGGTGTGTCGTCCCTCGGTGGTGAGGCGGAACACCGTGCACGCGTCGCGGCCGCCGATCGGGTGACGCACGCGGTACGGGGCCTCGCGACTCCAGAACGTGACCGTGGTCGGGTCGCAGAGTTGCGTGCTTCCGTCGCAGGCGAGTTCCCACGTGCCATGGCGCGTGACGACGATGCGGTCGTCCGCACACCACTCCTCGTGGCCATGCGGTGTGTCGTGCCCGTCGCAGTGCCAGTCGTCGATGGTGAACAACGGCCCCTGGAACACCGGCCTCAATGCTGCGCAGGATTTCGGAAGCGGGGGCGCGCTCATGACGCGAAATATACGCCTCTCCTGCGACAAACCGATGCGATTCCTTCTCTCCCTGCTCCTGGTCACGATGACCGTTCCTGCCCACGCCCAGTTGCGGGCGCCACAACCCGACGCAGCGACGCGCGACGCCGTCCTCGCCCTCCGCGATGCCGTGTGGCGCGCCTGGTACGCCAACGACAGCACGACCTTCGATCGTATCGTGCCGGATGAGCTGCTCGCGATCGGTTGGGATGGCGGGACGTGGAACGACCGGGGCCGCACGGTGCAACGGATGCGCGAGTTCGCGGCCACGGGCAAGACGTTACGCAGCCTCGCCTTCCCGGAGAACGCGTTCCAATGGTATGGCGATGTGCTGCTGCTGTATTCGACCTATCGCATTGCCGTGGGCAAGGGGGACGACGTCACCACCACGGTTGGTCGTGCGACGGAGGTCTTCGTACGGCGAAACGGTCGGTGGATCCACACCGCCTGGCACCTGGACGCCCACGCGCCCTGACGCCCGCGCGGTCGCGGGCGCCGCCGTGGGTCAGGGCGTGCGCTCGCGTGCGAGGCGCGCTTCCAGCTGCTCTCGATAGTTGGTCGCATAGGCGCGACACGCCTCACGATCGACGAGCGCGTCGCTGCGTCCCGCGGTGCGGGCGTCGATCCGCTGCCAGAAGCGGGACGCCTCCGGATGCGGCGTCACCAGGATGTCGCACGAGAGGGTCTCGAGTCGTGCGTGGCCGGCGCGAAAGAGGGTGAGGGCCTCGGATCCGGTGAAGCGAAAGCCGTCCGCGGAGATGGGCGACTGTGAATCCGCGTACACGACGTCACGACAGGCAAGGGAGTCGCAGGACTGCCAGGTCCACGTGGTGCCGCCGGGAGTGTGGCCGCCGGTGTGATGTGCCGTGACCGTGAGTGGGCCCACGCGCAGGGTGTCGCGATCACGAATCGTCGTGACGCGCAGGACGGTGCCGATGGGAACCAGGGTCCCGTGCTGCGGGTCGTTCGGTCGGGTGCGCCCCGTGCGAAGGACCTCGGCGGCGGGGCCGAGTGCGGCCACGCGAGCCCCCGTGGCGCGCTGCAGCGTGGCAATCCCGCCGGCGTGATCGTAGTGCACGTGGGAGGTGAGCAGCAGCTTGACGTCCTCGAGGAGGAACCCTGCCGCGCGAATGCTCGCGGCAATCAACGGGGCCGATTCCTCGAGTCCTCCATCGATCAGGATGTGGCCCTGGGGCGACGTGATGAGGATCGCCGTGAGGCCGCGAGTGCCGACGTACCAGCTGTTACCGTGGATGCGCACCGGCGCCTGTGGCGTGTTCCACGTCGCACAGGAGGGGCAGGGGGCGGTGGCCCGCAGCGGGCGCTGCGGTTGTGCCTCGAGGGTGGCGGCCGTGGCGATGGCCGCCAGGAGGAGCGCGCGTCGACGAATCATGCCGCAACGTAGCGGGCGACGGAGGCGGCTTCCACCGCGACGCAAGGCGATGCGGTGCGGGGCGGCTTGACGTGCGGCGGTGCCCGGTGAGACTTCCGCGATGCCCCGTGGTTCGTCCTTCACCCCCGAGTGACCGTGTCCCCAGTCGAGCCGCGCGTGCGTGCCTTGTCGGAACGCGTGATCCTCGTCGAGTTCGGCGACACGGCCGCGATGGATGCTGCAACCCGCGCGCGCGTCCGGGCCGGCGTGCTGGCCCTGACCCGTGAGGCCATCGACGGGACGACCGACGTTGTGCCCGCCTACAACACGATTGCTGTGCATCTCGACGCGGCGTCCCTGGGCCACTTCCCGGCGCCGTACCTGGAGCAGGTGCTGCGCGAGGTGCGGGCGCGGGTCAGCGACATGCCGGAGACGCCACCCGCGCCGGGGCGCCTGGTGGAGATCCCGGTGGTGTACGGCGGGGTGGATGGTCCCGACCTCGACGAGGTGGCCGACCATACGGGACTGACCGCGGCGCAAGTCGTCGCGCTTCATGCGGGGGCCGTGTACGAGGTGGCGATGATCGGCTTCAGCCCCGGCTTTCCGTATTTGGCCGGGATGCCGGAACAACTCACGACGCCGCGACGCACGACGCCACGCACCCATGTGCCTGCAGGCTCCGTGGCCATTGGCGGGCGGCAGACCGGGATCTACCCCCAGGCCTCCCCCGGTGGGTGGCGATTGATCGGCCGCACGACGCGCGTGCTGTTTGCGCCCGGGGAGGATCCGCCCGCCTTGCTCGCTCCCGGTGATCGGGTGCGGTTTGTCCCGGTGGACTGACGTGAGCGTGCGCGTCGAACGACCCGGGATGTTGACGACGGTCCAGGATCTCGGCCGCACGGGATACCAGGCGCTCGGCGTGTCCACGGGTGGCGCGATGGACCCGACGGCGCTCCGCGTGGCCAACCTGCTGGTGGGGAACCCCGAGGGGGCGGCGGGGCTCGAGGTGACCCTCGTGGGTCCGACGCTCGTCGCGCTGTCCCCTGTCCTGATGGCGATCACCGGGGGAGCGCTTGGCCCCAGCGTCAACGGGGTGCCGGTTCCCGAGCGCCGGGCGATTGCGCTGTCCGCCGGGGACGTGGTGGCCTTTGGTTGCGCCCCGGCCGGAGCACGGGCCTACATTGCCATTGCTGGCGGGATCGAGGTGCCCGCGGTCATGGGGAGCCGCGCGACCGACCTCGGCGTGGCGATTGGAGGGCTCGAAGGTCGGGCGCTGCGCCGCGGGGACGTGGTGCCCACCGGAACGCCGTCCGCGGCGGCGCGCCGCACGATGCGCCGGCTGGAGGCCGCGGGTCGTCGCGTCGCCTGGTGGGGTGCGGCGCCGCATCTCCGACGAGCGCGGCTCATCGACCCGATCGTGCGCGTCATGCGTGGGCCGGAGTATGACTGGTTCTCAGGTGAGGCCGATCGCGCGTTCTGGGAGACCAGCTGGCGGATCACCGACCGGTCCAATCGCATGGGGCTGCGGTTGGAGGGCGGACGCGTGGCACTGCCTGCCGCACGGGAGCTGGTGTCGTCCCCGGTTGCGACGGGGACGATCCAGGTGCCGCCCGGGGGGGAACCGATCATCCTCATGGCCGACCGCCAGACCGTCGGCGGGTACCCGCGCATCGCCCAGGTGTGCGAGGTGGATCTCGCGGTGCTCGCCCAGCTGACGCCCGGGGCGCGGTTCCGCATGACTGAGATTTCGCTCATTGACGCGGCGCAGCTCTTACTGGCCCGGGAGCGTGACATATACGATCTTGGGAACGGACTGGCGATCCACCACCTGTAAGCAGATGCAGACGGTCGACCTCAATTGCGACATGGGCGAGTCCTTCGGCGCCTGGACCATGGGGGCCGACCTCGCCATCCTGCCGCACGTTTCCTCCGCGAACATCGCGTGCGGCTTTCACGCCGGTGATCCCACGGTCATGCGGCGCACGGTGGAAGCCGCGTTGGCTCACGGGGTCGCGATCGGCGCGCATCCCGGACTTCCAGACCTCGCGGGCTTCGGGCGTCGCGTGATGGAAGTGACACCCGACGAAGCATACGACCTCGTGGTGTACCAGGTGGGCGCACTCGCCGGTGTGGCACGGGCGTGCGGCGGACGACTGTCACATGTCAAGGCACACGGTGCGCTGTACAATATGGCGGCGCGACGCGCGCCACTCGCCGCGGCGATCGCACGCGCGGTGCACGACGTGGACGACTCGCTGCGCTTCTTTGGACTGTCGGGGAGCGTGATGATCACCGAGGCGGAGCGGGTGGGGCTGGTCGGGGTGCACGAGGTGTTCGCGGATCGATCGTACGAGGCCGATGGATCCCTCACGCCGCGCGACCGGCCCGACGCGCTGCTCACCGACGTGGACCGAAGTGCCGACCGCGCTGTTCGCATGGTCCAGGCGGGAGAGGTCGTGGCGCGCGATGGAACGACGATCCCGCTGCGCGCCGACACGATCTGCGTGCACGGCGATGGGGCGGAGGCGGCGCACATCGCGGCGACGCTGCGACAGCGCCTGCTCGCGGCAGGTATCACCATCCGCCCCGTGGGGCGAACGTGACTGGCGCGACCGTCGATCGCACTGGGTCGAGCGCTGGCTCTACCGGTCGACCGACGCCTTGGCCGTTGGCACACGGTCCGATCGCGAACGCCCGAGTCATCACCGTCAACCTGCTGCTGGCCGCTGCCTACGCGGCGGTGGGGATCGCCACCCTGTTGCTCGGGGAGACCGGTGGCGTTGAGCTGCGGCGGGTC
>JAEUJK010000726.1 GCA_016794735.1 Gemmatimonadota bacterium
CGACCTCGAGGAGCGCCTCAGCGACCCCTCGCCTGCTGCGAGTGACGCACTCGCGCGATGCCCCGGCGACGTCATCGTCCTGGGTGCCGGCGGCAAGATGGGCCCCTCGCTCACCCGCATGGTCCGCCGCGCCGCGGACACCGTCGACCCTCCACGCCGCGTCATCGCCGTCTCCCGCTTCTCCTCCGCCGCCGCGGCGAACGAGCTCGCGTCGCACGGCGTCGAGGTGATCCGCGCCGACCTCGCCGACCCGGATGCGTGGGCCTCCCTGCCAGACGCCCCAAACGTCGTATACATGGTGGGGCAGAAGTTCGGCACGCAGGGATTCCCGGAACGCACCTGGCATGTCAACACCGCCGTGGCGGCGTTTGCGGCCGCGCGATATCGCCACGCGCGCATCGTGGCGTTCTCCACCGGGAACGTCTATCCGCTCGTCCCAGCCCCGGGCCGCGGCTCGCGCGAAAGCGACCCCACGCAACCGGTGGGTGAGTACGCGCAGTCGTGCCTGGGCCGTGAGCGGGCGTTCGAGTACGCTGCATCGACCTGGGGCACACGCGTCGCACTCTTCCGCCTCAACTACGCGGTCGACCTGCGCTACGGCGTGCTGGTGGACCTCGCGCTCAGGGTGCGCCAGCGCCAGCCGATCGACCTGGCGATGGGCTGGTTCAACTGCATCTGGCAGGGCGACGCCAATGCGCTCGCCATTGCTTCGTTAGGTGATGCCACCGCACCGGCCACGACCAGCAACTGCACCGGCCCCGCCACCCTCTCCGTGCGAGCCACCGCCACCGCCCTCGGCGAGCGACTCGGTGTGCCCGTCACCTTCACGGAGACGGAGCAACCCACCGCACTCCTGTCCGATGCGTCGTCACTCCTCGCCCGGCACGGGCCACTCCGCGTCCCCGAGGATACGTTGATCGACTGGGTCGCGCGCTGGGTCGAACAGGGCGGCGCAACCTCGGGCAAGCCCACACACTTCGAGCAACGGGAGGGACAATTCTGAACCTGCGCGCGCACCTGCTCGAAGGGCAGGTCATCCCGGCCCACCCGCTGGCCCTCACGCCGCGGCGCACCCTCGACGAACGGCGACAGGTGGCGCTCACGCGGTACTACGTGGATGCCGGGGCGGGCGGCGTGGCCGTCGGCGTACACACCACGCAGTTCCAGCTGCGCGACCACGGGATGCTGCGCCCGGTGCTGCAACTCGCGCGTGATACCGTGCGCGCCTGGCAGGGGACGCGCCCGGTGGCCCTTATCGCCGGCGCCATCGGCGACACCCGCCAGGCCGTCGACGAGGCCGAGGCCGCGCGACTCCTGGGCTACGACGCCGTGTTGCTGGGCCTGGGCGCCATGCGCGACGCGCCGATCGCATCGCTCATCGCGCATTGCCGCCGCGTGGCCGAGATCCTCCCGTTGATCGGCTTCTACCTGCAACCGGCAGTTGGTGGCCGCGTGCTGGACTTCCGGTTCTGGCGGGAACTCGCCGAGATCCCCAACCTGGTCGCCATCAAGATCGCCCCGTTCAACCGGTACCAGACCCTGGACGTGGTCCGGGCCATCACCGAGGCCGGGCGCGACGACGTCGCCCTCTACACGGGGAATGACGACAACATCGTGGTCGACCTGCTCACCCCCTTCGCCTTCGACGTCGGCGGGCGCCGCGTCGAGCGGCGCATCGTCGGCGGGCTGCTCGGCCAATGGGCGGTGTGGACCCGGACCGCGGTGGAACTCCTGCAGTCGGTGCGCGCGGTCGATGCCGGCGCTCCCCTCGATCGGGCCTGGCTGACGCAGGCAGCCGCCCTCACCGACGCGAACGGCGTGGTCTTCGACGCGGCCAATGCCTTTCGCGGGTGCATTCCCGGCATCCACGAGGTGTTGCGTCGCCAGGGGCTGCTGCAGGGCACCTGGTGCCTGGACACCGGCGAGTTGCTCTCACCGGGCCAGGAGCGCGAGCTGGATCGCGTGGCCCGCGCCTATCCCGAGCTCACCGACGACGCCTTCGTCGCGGAGCACCGCGACCGCTGGCTCGCCTGACTACCCGCGGACGCGCAACGCGGCGTGCCAGGACTCGCCTAACGACAGCTCGAAGCGCGATCGGTAGTCCCCGGCCGTCGTGACCGCGGTGTCGAACACGCGGGTCGTGGCGCCAATCCCCGGCGCCGACGCGAACTCGGTGCGTTCCGCACAGGTGAGCTGCCCCTCGTCGTTCCGGTAGAAGACCCGGCTGCCACCCAGGAAGGAGGTCCCCAGCGTCCCCTGCACCTGCTGCAACACGCGGAACAACGCATCGATCGAGCACCCCGATGCCCCGGCACTGCGCTGGTCCACCCCGACCACGAGAAAGCGCCCATGGCTCCAATCGCGCGCACAGGTGAGCGGCGCACCGTGCGCCGACCATTGGTCGAGCCACGCGTCCACGGAGTTCAGCAGGTCCGTCTCACCGTCGGCACTGATCGGGTGTGACGCACCGAAGACCCACACGCGGGCATCGTCGTGGAGCTGGGAGAACGCAATTCGTGGCATGGCCGCAGGGGAGAATGGTCAGGCGATGTCGCGGGACGCCGGGCGAGCAGCGCCGCACCGCATCATGGCACCACGGATGACGGGGCACCGCTGCCCACGACAATGGGTCGTTCGAGGACGTCGAGGAACTCGCGCGAGAGGATCCGGCGACCCGCCTCCGACATCAGGTAGGCGACGAACCGTTCGCCGGCCGCCGGCTGCGCGGCTTTGGCGGGAATCGACAGGCCATAACGGATCGGTGCGCCGCGCACCTCGAGCGTGTCCCCTCGCGCCGCCCC
>JAEUJK010000728.1 GCA_016794735.1 Gemmatimonadota bacterium
CTGGCCGCCAAGCCGTTCGACCTGATCATCTCGGACATCCGCCTGGGCGGAAAGCGTGATGGCGGATTGCAGGTGATGGCGGCGTCCGGCCTGCTCTCTCCGGACGCGACGGTCATCGCGCTCACCGCCTATCCCGACGAGGAGGTCCGGCTCGCGACCTTGCGACTCGGCGCGACGTATTTCCTGGAGAAGCCGGCCGACCTGGAGGTCGTGGCGGGGATCGCGGCCAAGCACGGCGTGGCATCGACGATCCATCCGGAGCCGGTCGCGACGGCGTAGCGCGCCTTTTCCACGCCTGACGAGTTGCTCGCCCGCTCGTCTGGCGCCTCCCACCCGGGGCCGCGTAAACTCCCGACATGGCGGAGTCTCCTGTGGCCTTGTTGCGCGCGCACGCGCGTTTTGCCCCGTGGAACGCGCGCGGACTTGCCGCGCACGTGGCGGGACTGGTGGATGCGGTCGGGGTGCGTCCGACGAATGCGGTGGCACGCGCCACGCCGTCGGCACGCGCGGTGCGCTTTTATGTCGCGCACCAGTTGATGGACCGTCCGGAAGGGGCGGGCACCTCGGCGACGTACACGTATCGCCACTTCCTCCAGCTGCTGGGGATCAAGATCCGCCAGCGCGAGGGCTTCAACCTCGAGGCGATCCGCAAGGAGATGAAGGCGGTCACCGGCGATGCGCTGGAGCGTCGCATCGCGACGTGGCTGGGCAGCACGCTCGCCGCCGCCGTGCCTAACGCGGTGAAGGATGACGCGCACGGCACCTTTCGCTGGCGGCGCGTGGTCGTCGCCGATGGCGTTGAGCTGCACATTCGCGAGGGATCCCCGGCCGGCACCGACGACGGCGTGACGACGCTGCGCGAGGCGTTGCGAACCGCGCTGGGCCGGGTGGACCCCGCATGACCGCGGTGGCCGTGATCACCGGGGTTGGCCGGCAAGGCCAACTCGGGGAAGCGGTCGCGAACGCCTTTGCGGCGCGTGGCGCGCGCCTGCGACTCATCGATCGGGACGCCGTGGAACTCGCCGCCCGGGTGGAGGAGCAACGGGCGCGGGGGGTGGATTGCGTCGGCTACCCGTGCGACCTCACGAACGCGAGTGCCGTCGCCGAGGTCGCCCGGCAGGTCGCTGCCGACGTGGGCGGCGTCTCCGCGCTGGCCTGCCTGGCCGGCGGCTTCGCGATGTCCGGCGCGGTGGCCGAGAGCGAGTTGTCGACCTGGGAACGGATGTGGGCGCTCAACGTCACGACGGCGTGGGCCACCACCCGCGCCTTCCTCCCGCTGCTGCGCGAGGCGCGCGGCGCCATCACCTACGTGGCGTCTGCCGCCGTGCTCCCGGGGGGCCGCGTGGCAAACATGTCTGCGTACGCCGGCACCAAGTCCGCGTTGCTGGCGCTCATGCAGGCGGTCGCGCAGGAGGAAAAGGCCACCGGCGTGCGAGCCAATGCCGTCGCCCCGACGAGCATCCGCACCGCGGCCAACGAGGCGTCGATGGGAACCGATGCGGCGTATGTCGAACGCGAGGTCGTTGCCAACTGGATCACCCACCTCTGCGGTCCCGACGCGTCGAACATGACGGGCCAGGTCATTCGCCTCGCATGACGGCACCACAACCGGATCGCCGGGGGATGCGTTCCCCCGTCGGGACCCGGCGGCCCCCGGGCAAGCACATCCTGCTCGACCGGTCGCTCGAGGCGCTTCCGCTGTTCCGGTTGAGTGATTCCGCCGAAGAAGCGTCGATCCTGTTCACCCCGCCCAACGGCGGCCGCTGGCGCGTGCTGCCGGCACCTGGTGACCGGCTGCCGGGAACCTTCGACCAGGACGTCTACGTCGAGTTGTGCCGACGGTACCTGGACGCCGGATCGCCCGAGGACGGCGTGATCACCTTCACGCTGCACGCCTTCCTGCGCTCGATCGGCCGGCGCGCCGACGGCCGCACGTACGAGCAGCTGCGGGCCGCGCTCAATCGCCTGGAACGCACCGGG
>JAEUJK010000748.1 GCA_016794735.1 Gemmatimonadota bacterium
CGGTTCACAACTTACCCTCCCCTCGCCCATGGCAACCGGCGGGGGGCGGAGTCATTGACCAAAGGGAGGTTTGCCAACCGTGTCTCGTCAATACGAGGCGGTGTACATCTTCGACTCCACACTCGAAGACGCCGCCATCCAGGAGCGCATCGCGCGGCATCACGCGCTGCTCCACACCACCGAAGAAATCAAGGTCGACCACTGGGGTCGCCGTCAGCTCGCGTACAAGATCGGTCGCCGTGAGACCGGGTACTACGTGCTCGCGCGCTTCACCTGCGAAGCCGGCGTGCTGCCGGAGTTCGAGCGTGCGCTCAAGCTGGACGAAGGTGTCGTTCGCTACCTGATCACGCTCTACGAGCACGAGCTCGGAGCCCCACCCATGACCGAGGAAGAGCTCGCTGCGGCTCGCCGTCGGGAAGAAGAAGACGAGGACGAGGAGTAAACCATGCGACGAGCCAGAAAAGCCTGCCCCTTCTGTGAGGGCCGCGTCCACTACGTGGATTACAAGGACGACCGCACGCTCGGTCGCTACATCACGGACCACGGGAAGATCCTCCCGAGCCGCCTGAGCGGTGTCTGCGCGCGTCACCAGCGCCAGCTCGCCGTGGCGATCAAGCGCGCGCGCTACCTCGCGCTCGTGCCGTACATGCGCGGCCACCAGGGCGCGGCCTGATCACCGTGAGCGCGACCCCGTCATCCACTGCGGTCCCACCGGATCTCGCGGCCGTTCGGCCGACGAGATGGTGGCGATTGCTGCTGGGTGTCATGCTCGCGCTCAGCGTTCCGGTGATTGCCCAGCTGCGCCTGCTCTCCCCTATCGAGCAGACGATCCTCTTCCTCGTGCCCATCATGACGGCAGCCGCGTTGGCGGCGTGGGTGCAAGGCGCACGTCCGTGGTTGTTCGTGGCGTGGGGGATCCTCTCGGTGTGGATGCTCTTTGGCTCCGCGGCGGCCAATGCCGCCGGGGGATCGGGGGCGTTTTCCGCGCTCGAGCGCGGTTGGGTGACGGTGCTCGCGGCCTCGTTTGGCCTCGTGTGCGTTGCGAACACCAGGGCGGCGTTTTTCCCGCGTGCCCTGGCGGCGACCGGGTTGGCCTTCGCGTTGTCGCTGGTCACGCTTCTCGCGGGGCGAGGGACCATCGGCGATGCCGGCCGGGTGATTTCGGCCGAGTTGGGCCGTCGCCTGGACGTGGTGCAGGCCGAACACGCCGCACGCTCGCAACTCCGGGAGGTCCAGGAGTTCTCGGAGCGGTTTCCGGGAGCGGCGGCGATGGTCGAACAGGGAGAGAAGCAGTTGCCGTCGATCACGGCAGCGGCGATCGACCTCTTCCCTGCGCTGCTCGCCCTCGAGTCCCTGGCGTTGCTGGCCCTGGGGTGGACCTTGTTCCACCGCTCCAGCCGCACGCGCATCGGACCACCCCTTGGCCTGTTGTGCCGGTTCCGGTTCAACGACCAGCTGATCTGGGGTGTCGTGCTGGGCGTGACGCTGCTGGTGCTGCCCGGGCTGTCGGAGTTGCGGATGATCGGGTTGAATGTCGCCGTGTTCTTCGGGGCGCTGTATGCGCTGCGAGGGCTTGGCGTGATTGCGTGGTTCCTCGCCCCGGGGCGTCCCGCCCCGGCGCTGCTGATTTTTGCTGCGTGTCTTGCGGGTCCGGTCGTCGGGGTGTTCTCCGTCGGCCTGGGACTGGCAGACACGTGGATTGACTGGCGTGGCCGGCTGCGGCCGACCACCTAACGACTGGAGTCAACGACCATGGAAGTGATTTTGCGACAGGCCGTGGACAACCTCGGCCACCCGGGCGACTTGGTGAAGGTCTCGGCCGGATTCGGCCGCAACTTCCTGCTGCCGCGGGGCATCGCGGTGGAAGCGACGGAAGGCAACAAGCGCCGCATCGCGCAGGAGAAGGCCCGCCTGGAGGCCGCGGAGGCCGAGCGCCGCACGGCGGCCGAGACGCTGGCCAGCCGCGTCGAGCAGGTTTCGCTCACCTTCTCGGCCCGCGTCGGGGAGGAAGGCAAGCTGTTCGGTTCGGTCACCGCGTCGGACATTGCCCACCAGCTCGAGGCGCAGGGCTTCTCGATCGAGAAGCGGCAGATCGACCTGCACGAGCCGATCAAGGCGCTGGGCGTCTACCGCGTC
>JAEUJK010000784.1 GCA_016794735.1 Gemmatimonadota bacterium
CGTGCCGCGATGCGCTCCGCCTCGCGATTGCGCCAGGCGAGTTCGATGCGCCGCAACACGGGGAGCAACGTCGTGACTTCCTCGCGTGCCGTGATGAACCACTGCACTTCCGTGGCGAGGAGGTCCCCCCGCCCGTCCAGCCACACACCGACGGGCGGCGCGCCATCCCCTCGCGCCATCATGACGAGGCGCGCTCGCAGCGGGCGTCCACGCAGGCGGAGCGTGGTGTCGGCAATGAGCGTCGCACGCACCTCGCCGTTAGGCACGAGTGGGGCAACGCGCCCCGGGCGCCCCAGGAGGTGGCGCGCCATCGCCGCGGTCTCCCATGGCGTGGAGTTGCGGAGCCCGACCCATCCCCCGGGCTTCAGTGCGGCGCGCAGCGTCCCGGCGACCACCGTGTCGTTCACGAGGGCAAACGCCTCGGTCGGCTGGCCCACCTCACCGCCGCCGAGGATCGGGCGGGACTCGCCGGAGACCAGGACACCGGTCGCCGCGCGACGGTAGCGCGTCTCGAGGCGCGTCCCGCGGTTGCGGTCCCGAAAGACAAAACGAACGATGAGGGAATCGCCCCTGGTCGTCGCAACCATCTCGCCGGCCGGACGGCCATGGTTGGTGACGACCCAGCGCGAGGAGTCAGCGGCGGCAGCAGACAGCAGGAGGGCCGCGAAGAAGCCGGTCATGCCCGTACGGTGAAGGGTTGCCGCAGGATGCACGGCGGAGGGACGACCCGGTAGGGGTGCGCCGTCGTGCGGCCCGTCATATACATGACGAACTCCCGCCCATGAAAACCCCCTTCCTGGCCCTCCTCGCCCTCGGCTGCGCGTCCGCCCATCCGACCGAACCGCTGTACCAGCCGCCATCGGTCATCGAGATGCCGGCATTCGGCAGCAACGCGCAGGTGCTCGAGGTGCCAGCGACCGTTCGCGCGGGAATCCCGTTCGCGATCACCTACGCGACGTTCGGAAGTTCGTCGTGTTCGCGGCACCGCACGCCGGAGACGAGCGCTGGCGCGGATTTCCTGCTCATCCTGCCACGCCTCGCACCGATCCCGCCCGGGACGCCGTGCACCGAGGACCTCGCGACCGTTCGCCACACGATCAGCATGACGTGGCCCACGCCGATCGCGGAACTGCGCATCATTGTGCGTGGCGTGCGTTTTGATGGCACCGGGGTCGACGTGGTGCGCCGCATCCGGGTGGAGTAGCGCGCGGCGCCACCGCGCGGCGCTCGATGCGCGCCGTTTGACAAACGAGGCAGGCCCTCCTGCAGGGCCCGGTTGCCTTGACACTCCCGAATACAACGTGTAGTTAGAGCGACCGCTGACCCTGGTGCGCTCCTCCATGACCTCGTGTTCCCGGCCCACGCGGGCCCTCCTGCTCGCCGGCACGACATGGTTGGCCGCCTGCGGCGGCGGCACCGAGGCCCCGACCTGTCGGGTGACTGCGGTGTCCGTAACGCCATCCTCGGCCTCCCTGGCCGCGGAGAGCTCGGTCGACCTCACCGGGAGTGTGACCCAGAGTGGCTGCTCGCCGGTGCCGACCCTCGCCTGGTCCACGGGAGACGCGGCGGTCGCCACGGTCTCGGCGACGGGCCGGGTCACCGGCGTGGGAGCCGGCACCACCACGATCACCGCCAGCGCCGGGGGTCAGTCGGCCAACGCCGCCGTGAGGGTCACCCCGGCACCAGTGGCATCGGTGACCGTGACCCTGCCATCGGATACGCTGGAGATGGGTGCCACCGCCACGGCAACCGCGGTGGTCCGCTCCGCCGCGGGGACGACGCTGACGGGACGGCAGGTCACGTGGAGCTCCACCGACGGTGCGGCGACCGTGAATTCGAGCGGCCTGATCACGGGAGTGGCCCCGAAACTCGGGTTGCTCATCCGTGCCAGCGTCGACGGGATCGTGGGCAGTGCCACGTTGCATGTCCTGCCCACCCGTGAAGGCAAGCGCTTCGCGTACGCACACTCCGACCAGCTGATCCCGGCTGCAGCCTACGCACCTGATGCATCGACGTCCCTCAACGTGGCCGGTGGGGCGATGTCGATCCGGCGCGAGGGCCTCGGGGAGTACTCCGTGCTCATCCGCCGCCTCGGGAAGTTCCTTCCGTCTTCACGGGAGAACGTCTTTGTCTCCACCGTGGATGCGGCGGCTGAACAGTGCATGACCACGGGCTGGGCAGATGCGGAGCTGCAGGCCTTCAACCTGGCGGACCTCGAGGTCTACGTCCGCTGCGTGGATCTCGCGGGAGACCCCGTCGATGCGCGATTCAACGTGCTGGTACTGGGTTCCTCGACGTTGCCCGCCCCATCGGCGTTCTTCCTCGTCACGCGCCCAGTGGGAGTCTCCGCGGGCCAGCCGCCCTGGCGTTACACCTCCGCAGGTGGGACACAAAGCTCGTCATCATCGACGATCGGTTCCGTCCAGGTGACGCTCGGTGTGCCCACCATGGCCGCCTCCGGCATCCTGGTCTCTTCGACGCCGGATCCCGGGACCTGTGCTCCCGCGACGTGGTCACTGGCCCCGGCCACGATCGACCTGCGGTGCCGGGAAATCCCCGGGAACACGCCATTCGCGCTCGCGGCGTCAGTGGCGATGTTCGAGCGGGGCCGCATCGGGCAGCGCTGGGCGTTCGCCTGGAGCGAGAATGCCGCCCCGGCCATCGGCGCGCCCTACAGTCCCGTTGCAGCTCACCAGCGGCAGTCCAACGGGCAATCGGTCGCCGTGACCCGAACCGCGACCGGCACGTATGCCGTGCGCTTCCCGGGACTCGCGCGCCCGGCGGGTGGATCTGACATCGTGATGGTGACCGCGGTTGGCGCGGCCACCACCGGCTGGTGCAGCGTGGGGACCTGGGGGAACAACGGCGCCGACCTGACGGCCACCGTCCGCTGCCGTGATGCGATGACGGGCGGCCTCCTCGCCGACCAGCAGTTCGCGATCGTGCTCCTCCAGTAGTCCCGCGCTTACATCACGACCTTCGCTTTCCCCTGCATCAGCTCGTTGAAGGCCTTGATCTCGGTCTCCAGCAGCTGACGGAACTTCAC
>JAEUJK010000779.1 GCA_016794735.1 Gemmatimonadota bacterium
GCGATCGCACGCTACGTCTAGTGGTGCTCCTCAGCGCTCCAGCTTGAACCCGGGGTCGATCCCGGGTCGCTGGGAAGCGTTCGCGGCAAACCACCCGGTGAGGTACATCCACTTCGCCATGCGCGTCAGCTTGGGGTAGTCAATGCGCTCGGGCGTGTCACGCGGCGTGTGATAGTCGTCGTGCAGGTTCGTGGTGTACATCAGGGCCGGCACGTTGGCACGCGCATACGGCACGTGGTCGCTGCGGAAATACCAACCTTCGGGATGCGTAGGGCGGTCCCAGAGTGAGTCGAGGGTGAACTTGCCCACGAGCGCGTTCGCGCGCAGCGCCATGTCGACCAGCGCCGTGGAGTTCCGGTGTGGTGGCTGCGCGCCCAGCACGGACGCCGAATCCGGGTGGTTCCGGCCGATCATGTCGCCGTTGAGGACCGCCACCATCTGCGAGATCGGCACGACGGGATGCGCGATGTGGTAGCGGCTCCCCAGCAGTCCGCGTTCCTCGGATCCATGGTGGATGAACAACACGGACCGCTTGCCCGGTTGCCGCGCGAACGCCCGCGCCGCGGCGAACAGGGCCACGCTCACGGAGCCGTTGTCGTCGGCGCCCGCGTGCACGGAGTCCCCTTCGAGCGTCGCGCGGACCCCGTTGGCGTCCTGGTGCGAGGAGAAGATCACGTATTCGTTGCGGAGCACCGGATCGGTGCCGCGCACCATCCCGATCACGTTCACGCTGGGCGACTCGAACCGCTCCAGCTGGATGCGGATGGTCGCGACCGGTGCCTGGCGCAGGGCGGCGCCCAGCACGCCACGAACGAGGAAGGCGGGGGTCGGCCCGGTGCCTAACGCCGGGACGGGGCCGATCGGGGCCGCCGGTCCACCGGTGCGCGGCATGGCGTTGGCCACGTCATACGCGCCCCGCGAGCGTGCGGCGACCATCGGCTCGAAGGCCGAGTCGACCTTGGCGTCGGGCACGATGAGGATGGCGGCCGCGCCGCGCCGTGCGAGCCGGTTGGTCGTGGCATTGAGCGCGGCATCGGTGTACCGCACCGCGAAGGTGTAACTCGTGCTGCGGATGTTCGCGGGGTTCGGGACCTGGACCGGGGTGGCGACCACCTTGCCGCGCACGTCGAGGGTCGTGTCACTCGCGTCCGCCACCCAGACGACCGGGCCGCTGGCCTCCACCGGCACGGTGCCTAACGGGATGATGTCCTTGAAGACGCCGATCGGTCGCCCGGCGATCGAGACGCTGGACGTGACCGTGGACACGCGCGTGCGGGTGAGATTGAACCACTGGTACCACGTCCCGCCTTCGCCCATCGGGACGAGCCCGATCTTCCGGTACACCTCGGCCACCCACGCACTGGCGGACATTTCATCGAGCGTGCCTCCCTCGCGGCCGCGCATCGCGGGTCCGGCCATCGCAAAGAGGTCGCGCTTCAGGTCGGCCTCGCGGATGAGCGAGATCGCTCCGGGCACCTCGGCGGCGCGCGTCCGGGTGCGTTGCGCGGTGGCCACGAAGGGCAGGAAGAGCAGGCTCGCGTGCAGGAGGTGACGGGCAGGGGAGCGGGGTGCCATCTGGGGATCGGTCGTGGGTGGACGGGCGGGAGGGATATGCGGCATGGCTCGGGGGACGACAAGACCTGAGGTCCCTTGCGCCGATCGGGGCGAGCCGGGCGCACCT
This sequence comes from Gemmatimonadota bacterium, assembly GCA_016794735.1. GTDB lineage: Bacteria > Gemmatimonadota > Gemmatimonadetes > Gemmatimonadales > Gemmatimonadaceae > RBC101. The sequence goes on from JAEUJK010000779.1 coordinate 1,682, forward strand.
CGTTGGCTGGATCCGGGGCCGGTCGCGGCGCCCCTTATGGGGCGGTGTAGATTCTCCGCATGATCATCATTGGTCTGACCGGAAGGAACGCGAGCGGCAAGACGACCGCCGGCCAGTTCCTCGCCTCGCGCGGCTTCACCTATCTCTCACTCTCCGACGTCATTCGCGATGAAGCCCGGCAGCGTGGCCTCACCGACGAACGCGAGAACCTGATCGCGCTGGGCAATGAACTGCGCGAGCGCCATGGCCCGGGCGCCCTCGCGGAGTTGACGGTCAGCCGGATGCAACAGGACCGGAACTACGCGGTCGACAG
>JAEUJK010000882.1 GCA_016794735.1 Gemmatimonadota bacterium
ATCTCGTGCGCATCCCGCTGCAGTTGCACATGAACCTGCGCGAGAGCGAGGAACGTTTCCGCATCTTCCTCGCAGGCGAGACGCTCATGATGCATTGGGACCGCGGCGGATACGGCGTGAAGGTCGAGGCCAGGCCGTAACGCAGTTCGTGGTGATGGTGCTCGCGCTGTCGCCGGGGAACCGTCAGTGAACCGCGCCCGTTGCGTAGCGGGCGCGGCTAGAACGACACGCCGAGCGCGAGGTTGAGGTGCAGCGCGTCCAACGCACCCGTGCGGTAGGTCGTCGTTATGCGACGCACCTCGAGGGCGGAGACGAACGGGGCGGGTGACCAGGAGATCGAACCACCCCACGTCGCGTTCTTGAGGCGACCGTTCGCGTCCAGCTGCGCATCATCAGGGTCGTCCATCCCCCACATCGCGCCCAGGGAGACCGCGGGACCTGCCCGCACGAGGAGTTGGCTCCAGCCGCCCTTCGATTCCACCGGGGCCTGGCCCACCCCCAGGTGTTGCCCGATGCCGCCACCGCCGAGCCCGGTGAGTGCCGCGCCACGGAACGCTTCCCCAGTGATCGAGACGCGACTGCCTAACGGGATGCGCCACGCAGCGGCCACGGCGTGCGAGGCCAGGAGAGAATCGCCAGACGTGGCGAGCCAGCCGCGGTGTGCGCCAAGGCTGAGGTCGCCCGGACGCTCGGCCGAGCCCCAACGCACGATCGCGCGGCCCTGCAGCGAGGGGCGCCCGCTCTGCTCGGCACGATCGGGCTGCGTGAAGAGTTCACCCTGCGCTTCGTTGGAGCCCGCGCCAAGGACGGCGGCTTCGAGGTCGAGTCGCGCGGCCGACCCGCGCGCCACGCGCACGCTCCCACGTACCTGCGGGAGCCAGAGCCACAGGTTCCCCGACGTGGCGAGGCCGGAGAATCCCAGCATGGCCAGCGATTCCGGGTTGTACTCCGCGATCAGTGGAACCTCCTGCCCGATCAGGAGCGACCCGCGACTCCACGCGGCGTCCACCACGGCGCGTCGGACTCGAAAGAGCGCGAACAGGTCGCCGAATCCGCTGGCCTGTTGGCCGCCAAAGAAGTCCGTATCCAGCTCGGCGCGAATCTCCGCGCCACGGACGTCGGGCCAGAACGCGCGCACCCCAAGTCGCGTCTGGCGCACGGTCATCCCCATCCCGCCGCCATCGCTGAGCGAGTCTGCGGCGCTCGGCCTCACCACGAACTGCGGGAGGTCGAAGTTGTTGGTGCGCCGCGAGGTGGTGAACGTGTTGAGCAGGATCGTGCCGGAGACGCGCACGTCGACGCGATCGGCGTCTTGCGCGCGCACTGCACCCGGCGCAACAAAGACCAGCACCAGGAGCCGCGAGAGGGAGAGGCGGGCGAATGACACGGGCTATTGCGGCGGGTGGTGGGACGGGATACGCTAGCACAATGCACAGCATCTGGCGTCGTGTAAACCGTTGGTGCCTCGTGACCTGCGTCTTCGCGCCCCTGAGGGTCGAAGGCCAGGGGCAGTTGGCGGGCAAGGTGGAGATCCGCGACAAGAAAGGGCTGGCCAGCGACGTCGATGCCACGCTGGTCTGGCTCGAGGGCACGGGACTCCCGGCCGGTGCCCCGCAGCGCACGGAGGTGAAGACCTTCGACAAGACCTTCCTGCCGGGGGTCGTCCTGCTCCCCGTGGGATCGACGGTGGCATTCCCCAACCAGGACCCG